>DASYJZ010000166.1:0-9416 GCA_035995965.1 Longimicrobium sp.
ATGGCTACTATAACACCTGGTAGTAGTATTGCACAAGTCCCTCGGGAGCACAGAAGATGAACGTGGACGAGGTGAACAGCAACGATTGTGTTATGGAAAGTCGCACGGGGAGTGCTTGGACGATTCTGGTGATGCGATAAGACCTCGGGGAGACGTTCCCCCCGAGGTCGATTACATCCAGTTCGCAGGCGAATTCGCTCAGGTGGCCCTTTCTCGCAACGCATCACCGTCGATGAACGGTGCTGCGAGCTCCGAGGCGCCCCTGATCGCGAGCTGGGCCGCCGCACGGCCGCAGATCGCGCCGATCACGTTCCCGTGGCCGCTGTAGGCGCCGCACGCCCAGAGACCCGGCTCCACCTCGGCGAGCACCGGCAGCCCGTCGTCCGTGTAGCCGACCGACGCGGCCCAGCGGTGCGTGATCGGCGCGTCGATCCCCAGCCTATCGCGCAGGAAGCCGCCGATCAGGCGCTGCACGGTGTCGCACGGCTCGGCGTCGTGCGTCCACTCGTCGTCACCGCCCTGGTCACGGAAGCCACCCAGAGCAATCCGCCCGTCGGGAAGCTGCTGCCACCACTCGTAGCCGTAGCGCATGTAGACGGGGCGGGGAAAGCGAGCGTCGGCCAGCGGCGCCGTCGCGACCATCTGCAGGCGCGCGGTGCGCACCCTCCCCGCGAGCGCGGGGATCACCCGCTCGAGCCCGCCGTCCACCGCGACGATCACCTTGCCGCAGCGCACGCGCCCAGCGGGGGTTCGCACGGCGTCGGCTGCGAGCTCTACGGCGGGGGAGTGCTCGAAGAGCCGCGCTCCGGCGGCGAGCTCGCGCCGGGCCAGCAGCCGGCAGCGAAGCAGGGGATCGAACGCGGCATCCGTGGGGACGAGGAGCCCCTCGCCTTCGGCGCCCTCGTACCACTCCACCGCCAGCCCGTCCTCGCGCATCGCCTGGAGCTGGCGGCGGCAGTCGTCCACCTCCTCCGCCGAGGCGGCGATGCGCAGGGACCCGGTGCGCCGCACGGCCCCCGGCGCCTCCGCGGCGATGCGGTCGATCTCGGCCAGCGTGAGGCGGTAGATGGCGCGCGCGCGCTCCCGGCCGTACGCCTCGACCGCGGCGTGGTAAAAGCGCGCGGCACCCGCCAGCAGGAATCCGCCGTTGCGCCCCGCGGCGCCGCCGGCCACCATCCCCGCGTCGACCCCCACCACGCTGGCGCCCAGCCGGCGCAGCTCTGCGACGCAGGTCAGCCCCGAGCCGCCGAGCCCGACCACGCACACGTCCGCCGCCGCGTCCCCGTCCAGGCGCGGCAATCCCGTCCATTCGCCGTCGTCCCAGACCGGTGTGTTCGCTACCGTATCGCAAGCGGGGGAGAGGCTGGTCATCCGTACGTGGCGTGCGGTGGACGCGGGCTGCGATGCCGCGCGATGCTGTCGCGGCGGCGGGCGGAGCAGGAAGGTGCCGCGTCTGGGGCGGTGGCCGCAAGCACACCGGACCGGCTCTCGGGGAGAGCCGGCCCGGGTGGTGGAGAGCGGGGGCACAGGCAGGCAGATGAACTCGGCGCATGAAGGGGTGCTGACTTCCGTCGACGCATGAACGACTGCTCCGCCTGCGTCCCGTGCTCCTTTGCCGCGGCTTGTGGTTCCGGCGGGATTGTGTGCGGGGCGTGCCCACGGGCCGGCGACAGAGGCCAGCTTACGTGTGGCGGGCGTCCCTGTTCGGCACCGGATGACGGCCGAACCCGTGGGATCCTGCCCCGGCTTTTTACTTCGTCAAGGGTGGTGCGCTCGTTTGGACTGCCTTCGGACGGATACTGCTTGGACTGCGGGTTGTACGGGTCGGACAAAGTGCGGGGAAATCTGCGACGCGTGCCGTTGCAGAAGCAGAATGCATACCACTTTTCGACGGAAACGGCGCAAATGGGGCGAAACCCAGCCGGAACAAGCACTTACCTGCAAGGCCGCAGGCGGCACATTTCCGGTATGGATGGGGCTCGGCTGTCCGTTTGCGGCGTGCGCGCCACACGTTTGTGTCCCACCCACGTCGTCAACTGTACGCTGTCGATGGGCCAGCGCGGTGCGAGGTCCAACGCAGGATCGCTCCCCGGGGGGTGCCGGGGAGCGATCGAGGAGTGAGTGCGAACGGTGAGAAGGTTCAGGTTCCCTGCGCCACCCTGCCGAGCTTTTCGCCGACCGCCTGGATCATCTGGTTGAACGCCTTCGCGAACTTCTCCACGCCCTCCACCTGCAGCTGGTCGGTCACGCGGCCCAGGTCGATCCCCAGCTCCTGCAGCGTGGCCAGCTCGTCGCGCGCGCGGTCGAGGTCGGTGTCGACGGTGCGGCGGACCTCGCCGTGGTCCGCGAACGCCTCGATGGTGGCGAGCGGCATGGTGTCCACCGTGTCGGGGCCGATCAGCTCCTCGACGTAGATCACGTCACGGTAGGCCGGGTTCTTGGTGCTCGTGCTGGCCCACAGGGGGCGCTGCACCCGTGCACCCTTCCCCTTCAGCCGCTCCCAGCGCTCGCCGGAGAACACCTGGGTGAAGCGGAGGTAGGCCATCTTCGCGTTGTCGATCGCCGCGCGCCCCATCACCGACCTGGCCTTGTCCGCGTTCGGCCCGCCCTCCTTGACGATCTTCTCCAGCTCCGCGTCGACCGCGCTGTCCACGCGCGACACGAAGAACGACGCGACCGAGGCGACCCGCTCCAGCGGCTGGCCGGCCTCCGCGCGGCGCTCCACCCCGCGCAGGAACGCCTCCATCACCCGCTCGTACCCCGACAGCGAGAAGAGCAGGGTGATGTTGACGTTGAGCCCCTCCGAGAGGAGCCGCTCGATGGCGGGGATCCCCTCGTCGGTGCCGGGGACCTTGATCATCAGGTTGGGGCGGTCGACGAGCTTCCACAGGCGCCGGGCCTCGTCGATGGTGCGCTGCGTGTCGTCGGCCAGCAGCGGCGAGACCTCGAGCGACACGAAGCCGTCGTGCCCGCCGGCGGCCTCGTAGATGGGGCGGAAGATGTCGCAGGCGCGGCGGATGTCGTCCACCGCGAGCGACTCGAACGCGGTGCCCGGGTCTACGCCCTGCGCGGCGAGCGCCTCCAGCGCGTCGTCGTAGTCGTCGCTCTTGCCGATGGCCTCTTCGAAGATCGAGGGGTTGGAGGTGACGCCGCGCAGGTCGTAGTCGCGGATCATCCCCTCCAGCTCGCCGTTGTCGATGATGCCGCGGCGGATGTAGTCCAGCCAGACGCTCTGCCCCTGCTCGTGCAGGGCGTGCAGTCGGCTCGTTGCGTTCTCGGCCATGTCGGTTCCCTCTTGGTTTGGGACGCAGCTACGGACTGCATATCCGGGTCCGGCAACATCGGAAGTGCTGAGTGCTAAGTGCTTAAGTGCTGAGTGCTGAGTGCTAAGTGCTGGGGATTCGCGGCGCTCCGACGTCAGCTCTGGCTCCTGGCACTTAAAGCACTTAGCACTTAGCACTATGTGGTTTCAGTTCTCGTCCGTTCCGTGCTTCGCTGGGCCGGCGGCGGCCTCGCCGCCCTCCTCGCCCGCGTCGTCGTCCGCCAGGCCCAGCGCGGCCTTCGCCTTCGCGGCGACGTTTTCGACGGTGAAGCCGAGCTGGCTGAAGATCTCCTTCGCGGGGGCCGAGGCGCCGAAGTGCGAGATCGCCACCACGCGGCCCTGCTCGCCCACCCAGCGGTGCCACCCCATCGGCGAGGCGGCCTCGATCGCCACGCGCGCGGTGACGTCGGGAGGGAGGACCTCGTCGCGGTAGGACCGCGGCTGGCGCGAGAAGAGCGTCCAGCTCGGCATGCTCACCACGCGCGTGCCGATCCCCTCGCCCTGCAGCGCCTCGCGCGTCTCCAGCGCCAGGCTCACCTCCGAGCCGGTGGCGATCAGGATCGCCCGCAGCTCGCCCTCCGCGTCGGCGAGGACGTAGGCGCCTTGCCGGAGACCGGAGGCGGGCGCTACGACGGAGCGGTCCAGGATCGGGAGTGCCTGCCGGGTGAGGGACATGAAGACGGGGCCCTCGGTGTGCTCCATGGCGAAGCGCCACGCCTCGGCCGTCTCGTTGGCGTCGCCGGGGCGCAGGTCCACCAGCCCGGGGACGGCGCGCAGCGAGGCGAGCTGCTCGATCGGCTGGTGCGTGGGGCCGTCTTCTCCCAGCCCCACCGAGTCGTGGGTGTAGACGTAGATGGTGGGCTGCTCCATCAGCGCGGCCAGGCGCACCGGCGGCTTCATGTAGTCGCTGAAGATGAGGAAGGTGGCGCCGTACACGCGCACCCCGCCGTGCAGCGTCATCCCGTTCATCAGCGAGCCCATGGAGTGCTCGCGCACGCCGAAGTGCAGGTTGCGGCCGTCGTAGCTCCCCGCCTCGAAGTCTCCCGCGCCCTCGATGTGCGTGTTGTTGGAGCCCGCCAGGTCCGCCGAGCCGCCGATCAGCCAGGGGACGTGCTTGGCGATGGCGTTGATCGCCTTCCCCGAGGCGGCGCGCGTGGCGAGCGGCTTGTCGTCCTTGCTCCACGTGGGCAGCTCCGCGTCCCACCCGGCGGGGAGGCGGCGCTCCAGCGCGGCGGCGAGGCGCTCCGCCAGCTCCGGCTCGGCCCGCGCGAAGGCGTCGTGGCGGCGCCGCCACTCGTCCTGCATCGCCTGGCCGCGCTCGCCGGCCTTGCGCATGTGGTCGAGCGCCTCCTGCGGCACCCAGAAGGTGTCGGTGGTGGGCCAGCCGAGCGCCTGCTTGGTGAGCTTCACCTCCTCTTCGCCCAGGGCCTCCCCGTGCGCCTTCTCGGTCCCCGCGCGGTTGGGCGAGCCGTAGCCGATCACCGTGCGCACCGCGATCATCGTGGGCCGCGGGTCCGCCTTCGCGCGCTCGACGGCCGCGTCGATCGCCTCCAGGTCGTTGACATCGTCGACGCGGTCGGTGTGCCAGCCGTAGCCGGCGAAGCGCTCCAGCACGTCCTCGGTGAAGGCGAGCTCGGTGGAGCCCTCGATGGTGATCTTGTTGTCGTCCCAGAAGTAGATGAGCTTGCCCAGGCGCAGGTGCCCGGCGATGGACGCCGCCTCGGCCGACACCCCCTCCATCAGGTCGCCGTCGGAACAGATGGCGTAGACGTGGTGGTCGATGGGGGTGTGCTCGGGGGTGTCGTAGCGCGCGGCGAGGTGCGCCTCGGCCATCGCCATCCCCACGCCGTTCGCGAAGCCCTGGCCGAGCGGCCCGGTGGTGGTCTCGACGCCCGGCGTCAGGCCGTACTCGGGATGGCCCGGCGTCCTGCTCTCCCACTGCCGGAAGTTCTTGATGTCGTCCAGCGTGAGCCCGTAGCCGGTGAGGTAGAGCATCGAATAGAGCAGCATCGACGCGTGGCCGGCGGACAGGACGAAGCGGTCGCGGTCGATCCACTTCGGGTCGCGCGGGTTGTGGCGCAGGTGCCGCGTCCAGATGACGTAGGCGAGCGGCGCGAGCGCCATCGGCGTCCCCGGGTGGCCGGAGTTCGCCTTCTGCACCGCGTCCATCGACAGCGTGCGGATGGTGTTGATGCAGAGCTGGTCGATGTCGCCGCCGTACGGGGTGCCGTCAGCCATCTGTCGCGTCTGGTTGAGGGTTGATGCGGTGCGTCGTTCGGGCGCCGAGGCGCTCCAGCGCGACCAGCGCGGCGCCGCGGGCGGTCTCGTCGGCGTCGCCGCGGAGCGGGAGGGGGCGCCCGACCGCGCGCTCCACCGCCCGCCGAAACGCCTCGGAGGCGTGCAGCGCGCCGCCGCCGGCCACGATCTCGTCCGCGCGGCCGTACTCCGCTTCCACGGCGGCGAGGGCGTCCGCGACCCGCGCCGCGACGGCGTCCATCCACGCGCGCCAGAGCTCGGCCGGCGCGGTGTCCATGGTCATCCCCGCCAGCGTCGCGACCTCGCCGCGCTCGGAGAGCGGCGGGCGCTCGCCGACGAGCGCGGGGACCGCCTGCAGGCGCGGCGGCGGACCGTCTTCCATCGCCGCGAGCAGCGTCTCCAGCCGGTCGGCGCGGGGGAGGCGGAGGGTGCGGCGAAGCCAGTCGAACCCGTTCCCCGCGTTGGACAGCGCCCGCCCGGCGACGGTCCTGCGCGCGTCGAGCCGGTAGAGCCAGAGGCCGTCCGGCACGCGGGGGACGGCGTCCTCGCGCAGGACGCGGACGGCGGCGCTGGTGCCGACGGTCAGCGCGATGGTCCCGGCCCGTCCGGCGCCGCTGCCGAGGGTGGCGCACGCCCCGTCGCCCAGGGCGGGGAACCACGGCACCCGCGCCAGCTCCGGCCAGCGGCGCGCCAGCCCCGGCTCGAGCCCCGCCATCGGCTCGTCCGAGAGCTCGGGGAGGCGGTCCGCGCGGATCCCCGCGGCGGACAGCGTCTCCTCGTCCCAGTGGCAGCGCGCCACGTCCAGCAGCCCCGTGCCCGAGGCCATGGAGCACGAGGTGCGCCGCACGCCGAACAGACGCTCGCCCAGGTGCTCGCCGATCGAAAGCCAGCACGCCGCGCGCGAAAAGCTATCGCCCGCCGTGCGGCGCAGCCAGACCAGCTTGGCGGCCGGATAGCTCTCGTGCACGAAGCAGCCGGTGCGCGCGTGGACGGCGGCCGCATCGACCCGTTCGCGCAGCCGGGCGGCGTCCTGGCGCGCCCGCGTGTCGCCCCAGGCATGGAGCGGGGTCACCGGCCTGCCGTCCGCCGCGACGCCCATCAACCCGTGCCAGAAGGTGTCGAGCGCGACCGCCGCGATCTCGACGCGGGCGGCGCGCGCGGCCTTCACCGCGTGGTCGAGCGCGCGCAGCGCCGCCGCCACCAGCGCGCCCGCATCCGCCTCCATGGCCCCGACCGGCTGCGTGCGCCAGCGGACGCGAACCTGCGCGAACGACGCCGGCCCGAGCGCCATGCCGCGTGCGTCGTACACCTGGGCGCGCACCGACGAGGAGCCGACGTCGAGCGCCAGCACCCAGGGGGCGCGGCTGGCGGGAGATGCGGAGGGGACGTTCATCGGCAGAAGAACGTGGTGATCTCGATGTTCTACAGCGCCACCACCAAGACCGTCTGGGTCTGCGTCGAGCGGCCCTGACGGTAGTGAGATCCTGAAGTCAGCAACGGCCGTCTCACGCAGAGACGCAGAGGAACTGAGAGAACTGCTCGCGGTCCCGGCTTGTCTGAGGGGTCCGATCGACCGTCGACGGCTCCGCGCATTCCGAGCGGGGGCCGTCGTGCGTCAGGGAGTCTTCGGGGGATCAGATCCGACGTCGGAACAGGGCTCGCCGAGCAGTTCCTGCACTTCGCTCAGGTCGAACTCGTCGCCCTCATCTTCCCATTACGCCATCCCCTCTGGCCGCGCGGGCCGCGCATCCCGCACCGCCGCATCCGTGCCGCCGGCTTCGCCGCGCGGGCGTTCCAGGCGCACGTCTTCGAACGAGACGGGGTCTTCGAGCGGCTCCAGGTGCGTGAACACCGTCGCGTCCGGCACGTCGCGGCGGATCTCCTCCTCCATCCGCTCCAGCAGCTCGTGCCCGCGCTGCACCGTCCATTCGCCGGGGACGAGCACGTGCACCGAGACGAAGCGCCGCATCCCCGCCTGCCGCGTGCGCAGCGCGTGGTACTCCGCGCCCTCGGCGGCGTAGGCGTTGAGGATGCGCATCACGGCCGCACGGTCCTCCTCTGGGATCGCGGTGTCGAGGAGGCCCAGCGCGGAGCGGCGCATCAGCCCCACGCCGATGCGCACCACGTTCAGCGCCACCACCAGGGCGATCACCGGGTCCAGCCAGTTCCACCCCGTGGCCGCCACCGCGCCGACGCCCACCATCACCCCCACCGAGGTCCAGACGTCGGTCATCAGGTGGTTCGCGTCGGCCTCCAGCGCGATGGAGCGGGAGCGGCGGCCGGCGCGCAGCAGCATGGTCGCCACCCCCAGGTTCACCACCGTCGCCACGGCGGAGATGGCGATGCCGAGCAGCGGGTCGCGCACCGGCTGCGGATGGAGCAGGCGGACCACGGACGAGTAGGCGATGCTCGCCGCCGCCAGCAGGATCAGCGCGCCCTCGAAGCTGCTGGCGAAGTACTCGGCCTTGCTGTGCCCGTAGGCGTGCTCCTCGTCGGGCGGGCGGATGGCGATGGTGAGCATCGCCAGCGCCATCACGGCGGCCGCCAGGTTCACCAGCGACTCCAGCGCGTCCGAGAGCAGTCCCACCGAGCCGGTGAGCACGAACGCGCCGAACTTCAGCGCGATGGTGACCAGCGCGGCGGCGATGGAGAGCCAGGCGAAGCGGGTGAGCCGCGACTGTTCGCTCAACGTGGGGATCGATGGGGGCGTGTGGGGCGCGTTGGGTGATGCGCGAAGCTGGCGAACCGCGCCCCCGTCCGCAATGTGCGATCCGCTGCCCTTCCCCCGCCCCCCGCCGCGGGCGACATTCTCCGACCACCTCACGGGGAGACGATGCCGCCGCCTGAACCCACCGATCCGCCGCGCGCCGAGGTCCTGCTCGGGCTCGGCGCGAACCTGGGCGATCCGCGCCGCCAGCTCGCGGAGGCGGTCGCGCGCCTGGATGCGCTGGTGGAAGACGTCCGCGTCTCGTCCGTCTATCGAACCGAGCCGGTGGGGCACCGCGACCAGCCGGACTTCTACAACCTGGTGCTTCGTGGATGGACGCGGGCGCCGCCCGAGGCGCTGCTGCGGGGGATGCTGGCGATCGAGCGGGGGCTGGGGCGAGAGCGGACCTTCGCGAACGCGCCGCGCACCATCGACATCGACCTGTTGGCGTACGGCGACGTGGTGATGCGCACGCCGGAGCTGACGCTCCCCCACCCGGCGATCGCGCACCGCGGATTCGTGCTCCATCCGCTGGCGGAGGTCGCCCCCGATTGGGTGCACCCCGTGCTCGACCGGACGGCGCAGGAGTTGCTTTCCGCCGCCGGCCCGCTGGAGCGCGTGGAGCGAGACGGACGATTGGACGATGGTTGAGGATTGGCAGCGCCATCTCCCCTGCGTGTCATTGCCGTTGATGTCCGGCGCAGGCGGACTGCGTGCCGTTGTAGCGGCGAACTCACTCGCAACGTCGCGGAATCCACGGACCCGATCGATCGGCGGCCGCTCGCTCCGGGTTTTGGCACTTGGCACTTGGCACTTGGCACTTGGCACTTGGCACTTGGCACTTGGCACTTGGCACTGCCGTTATCGCCTTGCCCCCGGCCACAGCCGCCGCTAAGTCTCAACTGCCCGCCGCTGGCCTGAAACGGACGCAATGATGATCTCTCCGCGGGATTTCATCATCAGCGTGGAGGAGGCCAACTCTGCGCAATGCGGCGGATGTGCGAGGCGGCGGGGGGGATGGACGGCGACCCGCGTCGGCTGGCGCTCTGGACGGCGGACGAGACGGTGCTGGGGCTGGGGATGGACAGGCGAACCGAGCAGCGACTGGAAGAGACGACCGTACCATGAGCG
>DASYJZ010000167.1:0-3495 GCA_035995965.1 Longimicrobium sp.
CCCCCGCCCGTTCGCGGTTCGGTCTCGCAACGGAAACGGCGGAGGGGGACGATGGAGAAGCTGAACGACGAGGCGCTGGACGTCCTGTTCCGGAAGGCGCGCACGTACAACGGCTGGCTGGACCGGCCGGTGAGCGACGACACGCTGCGCGAGCTCTACGACCTGGTGAAGTGGGGTCCCACGGCGGCGAACGCGTGTCCGGCGCGCTTCATGTTTCTCCGCTCGCCCGAGGCCAAGGCGCGGCTGCGTCCCTCCCTGGCACCGGGCAACCTCGCCAAGACCATGACGGCGCCGGTGACGGTTATCGTCGCGTACGACCTGCTCTTCTACGGGAAGCTTCCCAAGCTCTTCCCGCACAGCCCGGAGATGCCGAAGCTGTACGCGACCAACCCGCAACTCGTGGAGGTGACGGCGCGGCGCAACTCGTCACTGCAGGGCGCCTACCTGATCCTCGCGGCACGCGGCCTGGGGCTGGACTGCGGGCCGATGTCGGGGTTCGACAACGCCAAGCTGGACGAGGAGTTCTTCGGAGCGGGGAGGGAGTGCGACGGGTGCGACCAGGAGTTCTTCCCCGAAGGCCACGTGAAATCGAACTTCCTGGTGAACCTGGGCTACGGCGACCCCTCCAGCCTCACGCCGCGCCTGCCGCGCCTGGACTTCGCGGAGGCCTGCACGCTGATGTGATGGAAAACGAATGATCTCACGCAGAGGAAGCAGAGGAACCAGAGGAACCCGTTCAGTTCCCTCGTCCCTCCGGTTCCTCTGCATGAGACCTTTTTTTCAGCCCCTGAAGGTTACGCCGGCCGGTAGACGCCCCACACCTCGCGGAGCGCGTCGCTGATCTCGCCGAGGGTGGCCATCGCCTTCACCGCGTCGACGATGGGGGGCATCAGGTTGTCGGTGCCGCGCGCGGCCGCGCGGATCGCGTCGAGCCGCGCCTGCACCTCGGCGGCGTCGCGGGTGCGGCGGACCTCGGCGAGCTGCGCCTTCTGCGAGGCCTCCAGCGCGGTGAAGTCTGGCTGCGCGAGGTCGACCGGCTCCTCCTCGGCCGCCTGGAAGCGGTTGACGCCCACCACCACCTTCTCGCCGCGCTCCACCGCGAGCTGGTGCTCGTACGCGGCGCGGTGAATCTCCTCCTGCATGAACGCGATCGCCTCGGCCGCGCCGCCCATCTCCTCGATGCGGTCCAGGTACTCTCGCGCCTTCTCCTCCACCGCAGTGGTGAGCGCCTCCACGAAGTAGCTGCCGGCCAGCGGGTCCACCGTGTCGGCCGCGCCGCTCTCGTGCGCCAGCACCTGCTGCGTGCGCAGCGCCAGGGTGGCGGCCTGCGCCGTGGGGAGCGAGAGCGCCTCGTCGTAGCCGTTGGTGTGCAGGCTCTGCGTGCCGCCCAGCACGGCCGCGAGCGCCTGCACCGTCACGCGCACCACGTTGTTGAGCGGCTGCTGCGCCTGCAGCGTCACGCCCCCGGTCTGCGTGTGGAAGCGCAGCTTCGCCGCGTCGTCGCCCGCGCCGAAGCGCTCGCGCATCAGGCGCGCCCACAGGCGGCGGGCGGCGCGGAACTTGGCGACCTCTTCGAACAGGTCGTTGTGGCTGGCGAAGAAGAACGACAGCCGCGGCGCGAAGCGGTTCACGTCGAGCCCCGCCTTCAGTGCGCGGCGGACGTACTCCAGCCCGTCGGCGAAGGTGAAGGCGATCTCCTGCGCCGCCGTCGCCCCCGCCTCACGGATGTGGTAGCCGGAGATGGAGATGGTGTTCCAGCGCGGCACCTCGGCGTCGCAGAATGCGAAGATGTCGGTGATCAGCCGCAGGCTCGGCTCCACCGGATAGACGTACGTCCCGCGGGCGATGTACTCCTTGAGGATGTCGTTCTGGATCGTCCCGCTGATCCGGTTGCGGGGGATGCCGCGCTCGTCGGCCACGGCGATGTAGAAGGCCAGCAGGATGGCCGCCGTGGCGTTGATCGTCATCGACGTGCTGACCTTGTCCAGCGGGATGCCGTCCAGCAGCCGGCGCATGTCGGCGAGCGAGTCGATCGCCACGCCCACGCGCCCCACCTCGCCCGCGGCCATGCTCGCGTCGGAGTCGTACCCCATCTGCGTGGGCAGGTCGAATGCGGTGGAGAGGCCCGTCTGCCCGGCTTCCAGGAGGAGCTTGAAGCGCGTGTTGGTCTCCTCCGCCGTGCCGAAGCCCGCGTACTGGCGCATGGTCCAGAAGCGCCCCCGGTACATCGTCGGCTGGATGCCGCGCGTGAACGGGTACTCGCCCGGATAGCCCAGGTCGCGCGCGTAGTCGAGCGAGGCGACGTCTTCGGGCGCGTACAGCCGGTCGACGGGGACGCCGCTGGTGGAGGCGAACGCCTCGCGCCGCTCCGGGTGCTTCGCCAGCGCCGGCGCCACCGCCCGCGCCTCCCAGGCCTGCTTGCCGTCCGCGGCGGCCCCGGTGCTCCCCGAGTCCTCGCCGATGTTCGCCGCCGCCGGTGTATCGCTCATCACAGGTGCGAAAGTACGAGAGTGCGAAGGTGCGGAACCGCGTCCGGGCGCCCAAGATAACGCCGACGGACGCGGGAGGCATCCGTCGGCGTTGATCCTGGAGCCCGCATCCCGCCTACCGTCCGCGTCGCGGCTCCACGCTCTCCGCCAGCGGACCGGCGGCTTCGGCGATGCGCTTGATGGCGGCGAGGCGCGCGTCCCACTCCGACGCGATCTGCGCCAGCATCCGCGCCGTTTCGTCGAGCCGCTCGGGGCGCACGCTGAAGCGCACTTCCCGGCCCTGCCGGCGAGCCTCCACCAGCCCGGCGCGGTCGAGCACGGTGAGGTGCTTGATCACGGCGGGCCGGCTCACCGGCAGCTCGGCCGCCAGCGTGGTGGCGGTGCCGTTGCCGCGCGTGGCGAGCAGCGTCAACACGCGCCAACGGGTGGGATCGGCCAGCGCCGCAAACACGCCGGCGTCCCCCGCCCCGAGCGTTTCGACCGAGGTCACGCCGCTACCCGCGCGGCGTACGCCACCATCTCGTCCAACTCCGACTTCCATCCCTTGACGTTCCCCTCGGCGTACTCGGTCTGCTCCTGCTCCGGGATGTGCAGCGCGCGGAACCCGCTCTCCACCACGCGAAGGCGCGTCCGCCCGCCCTCCGCGGCGAGGATGAACTCGACGAGCGTCGAGTTGCCCTCGGCCGGGACCGCGCCCATCGGCCGCGCCCAGCGGTACGCGAACAGGTGCGGCGGCTCCACGCGCTCGACCACCGCGCGCACGGTGCCGTGCTTGCGCCAGGTCATCGTCATCGCGCCGCCCGGCCGCAGGTCGATCTCCGCGCCCGCGTCGCCGAACCACGTGCCCAGGTGCTCGGCCTCCGTCACGACCGCCCACACCCGTTCGATGGGCGCATCGACCATCACCTCACGCTCGATCTTCTCCGGAGCCATCCAGCACCTCCACGATTTGGGTTAGTCCTGATGTGTAACCCAAACGTAACTAGTCGAGACACGAGGTGCAACC
>DASYJZ010000168.1:0-3126 GCA_035995965.1 Longimicrobium sp.
CCGTTCCGCCTACCTGGAGCACGGCATCCGCGAGCTCCTGCACGACTCGGCCGGGAGCGGCCTGGCGACGAGCTTCTACCGGCACCCGCTCATCCACGGTCTGTACCTGGCGGACTACAGCCCCCAGGAGCGGCCGAGGTCCAGCTGGGGGTGGATGCTGGCGAAGGGCACCGGCCTCCCCTCCTACATCCCGTCGAAGAACTTCGCGGTGGCGCTCATGGACCTGGCGGCGCGCGGCCCGGCCACCGACGCGTTCAGCAGCAGCGGCCAGTCCACGCAGATCTCGCTCGAGAACCTCCGGCAGAACGTGGCGAACCTCGGCAACCCGGGGGTGCAGCGGGCGCTGCTGACCGCGATCGACACGGCCGACGGCGACCTGAAGAAGGTGCAGAAGAACCTGGAGGCGTGGTACGACAGCGGCATGGACCGCGTCTCCGGCTGGTACAAGCGATCCACGCAGTGGGTGGTCATGTGGGTGGGCTTCGCGGTGGCCGTCGCCTTCAACGTGAACACCATCACCATCGCCGATTTCCTCTACCGCAACGACGTCCAGCGCCAGGTCCTGGTCGCGCGCGCCGAGGCCGCCGCGCGGGATACGACGTTCATCCGCAGGGTCACCGGCCGGGCACCCCGCGCCGACTCGACGCAGGCGAGGGGGCCGGTATCCGCTCCGGCGGACACCGGGCAGAAGGCGCAGCCGGGCACCCTCCCGGCCGACACCGGGCAGAAGCCGCAGCCGGTCGCCGCGCCCGGCGACTCGGGCAAGGCGCGCACCCCGGCGGCCGGGCGTACGGACTCCACGGTCGCGATGAGCGACTACGCCTTCGCCAAGGCGGCCCTCGACTCGCTGGGCCTGCCGATCGGCTGGTCGCACGTACGCCTCTCGTCCACGGGGAAGCCCGCGAACGGCTGGGACGTGCTGAAGTTCATCCTGGTGTCGCTGCTCGGCTGGGCGGTCACCGGGCTGGCCGCCACGCTGGGCGCGCCCTTCTGGTTCGACGTGCTCAACAAGGTGATGGTGATCCGCTCGACGGTGAAGCCGCGCGAGAAGAGCCCGGAGGAAGGCTCCGAAGACCGCCAGGCGGGGAAGGACGGGGCCGACGTCCGGGTGGACGTGCAGCCGCAGGCAGCCGCCCCGGTGCTCCAGCTCGGGGCGGCGCCGCCCGGGCCGGGAGGCGCGCCCCCGGGCGCGGCCGCGTTCCTTGCCGATCCCGACGACATCGAGGCGGACGTGGACGCCTGCGAGGTGGAGTTCGACGAGGAGACGCCCGACGAAGCGTTGCCGATGGCGAAAGGAGGGGTGGGCTGATGGCCTTCTCGCTGACCTGGCTTCCCGAGGTGCTGGCGGCCGCGGGACTGAAAGTGGCGGAGGTGGAGGGGTGGAAGACGCGCGGCCGCGGCGAGATGGGCAAGATCCAGGGCGTGATCTGCCACCACACCGCGGGGTCGAAGAACGGCAACATGCCCAGCCTGGGGCTCCTGATCAAGGGACGCTCGGACCTCCCCGGCCCGCTCTCGCAGCTCGGCCTGGGGCGCGACGGGACCTTCTACGTGATCGCGGCGGGGCGGTGCAACCACGCCGGCAGGGGGAGCTGGCAGGAGATCACCAGCGGGAACGGCAACTTCATCGGCATCGAGGCCGAGAACACCGGGTCGATGAAGGACTTCCCGTGGCCGGCCGTGCAGATGGACGCGTACCGCCGGGGCGTGGCGGCCATCCTGAACCACGTGCAGAAGAGCGCCGCGTTCTGCTGCGGCCACCGCGAATACGCGCTGCCCAAGGGGCGCAAGGACGACCCGCTCTTCGACATGGCGGCCTTCCGCGACTCCGTGGCCGCCATCCTGAACGGCACCGGGCCCGCGGCGCCCCTGATCCCGCCGGTGGAGCCGGCGAAGCCGGGCGGCGTGCCGAGCCGGCCCACGCTGCGCCGCGGGATGAAGAACGAGCTCGTCAAGCAGCTCCAGCGGCGGCTCGGCGTGGACCCGGCGGGGGTCTTCGGCCCCCGGACCGAGGCAGCGGTGCGGGCCTTCCAGCGGGACCACGGGATGGTCCCCGACGGGATCGTGGGCCCCAAGACGTGGGCCGCGCTCGACGCGCCGGCTCCGCAGCCGTTCGACATCGGCCCTGCGCCGGTGGTCGAGGAGATCGCCGAGGTGCCGACGCTGCTCACCACGCCCGCCCCGCCGCCCCCACCCGGTTCGGCGATCACGCTCGCCGAGGCGCACGCCGTGCTCGCGGAGGTGAAGGCGCCTCGCGCGACCAGCGAGTGGGACGCGCCCTTTGCCAGCGCGGTGCAGCGCGCGCTGGCGGAGCTGTTCCTGCTCAACCCCGCCGACGACGTGGACGGCGACGCGGGGCCGCGCACCCGGGGCGCGTGGGCGCTCTTCTCCGAAGACGCGAAGCTGGCCGGCGGCGGAATCATCGACCCGGCCGGGGCGCGCAGGCTGATCGACGCCTCGAAGGACCGCTTCGCATTCATCGGCAAGCCGGCGATCGCGCTGGAGCCGGACTTCGAGATCCGCCGCAACCGGCGCACGGCGAACCAGGAGCGGAGCGTGGCCGCCCTGATCGGCGCGGGCAAGGCGATGAAGCTGACCAGGGCCCAGATCGCGTACGTGCTCGCCACGGCGGAGCACGAGTCCGACCGCTTCGCCACCCTCGAGGAGTACGCGAGTGGAGCGGCGTACGAGGGGCGCGCCGACCTGGGCAACACCCATCCCGGGGACGGGCGCCGCTTCAAGGGGCGCGGCTACGTGCAGCTCACGGGGCGCAACAACTACCAGGCCTATGCCAAGCGGACGGGGATCCGGCTGCTCGAGCTGCCGTACATCCTGATGAACTGGCCCGCGCTGTCGGTCTTCGTGATCCTGGACGGGATGATGCGGGGCGCCTATACGGGCAAGCGGCTCGACCAGTTCGTCGACAAGACCCAGGAGGACTTCCGCGGGGCCCGGCGCGTGGTGAACGGCCAGGACCAGGCGGAGAAGATCGCCCAGCGGGCGAGGGACTGGCTGACCCGGCTCCCGTAGCCTCCGGGGGCGGTGCGCCCGGGGATGAAGGACCGGGCGGGCGCGGAAGTTCCGAACGACACGCTCACGCAGAGCCGCGGAGCCGCAGAGAGACGT
>DASYJZ010000169.1:0-1698 GCA_035995965.1 Longimicrobium sp.
GTCGGTGGACGAGTCCGTGAGGCCCGCCGGGAGCGCGGTGCGGATGACGATGCCGAGCGGCGCCAGGTAGTAGTCCGCGATCCAGCGGCAGAGGCGCAGCACGGAGGGGATCACGCTCGGCGCGGAGTCGAGCACGCCCAGGATCGCCTTGGTCTTCTCGGGGTCGCGGACGGCCGCGGGGTCCGTCTCCCGGTCGATCCACCCGATGCGCTCGCGCTGCCCGAACGGCACCAGCACGCGCGCCCCGGGCCGGGCGCGTGCGCGCAGGCCGTCGGGCACGCGGTAGGTGAAGGTCCGCGGCAGCGGGAGCGGGAGCGCGATCTCTACGTACAACCGCAGGGGACGGGGAACAGGGGACAGGGGACAGCCAGCGGAAAAGCTAACAGCGGGGGCAAGCTTTCATACCGGATTCCCCGATTGGCTGTGCGTTCCTGAAAGTGTATCGATGGCCGGCTATAGATCCTTCGGCCTGCCAACTCTTTGCCGGATAGAAGGATGAGACGTGGTCGGCCTCAGGATGACGTCTTTGGGTTCGGAGGACCAGAGGAACGGCGCCGCTTCCTCTGGTCCTCTGGTCCCTCCGGGTGAGATCGACGTTCAGCCGTTCCGCGTCACTCCGAGCCCCGGCGCGTCGTTGAAGCGCAGGCTCCCGTCGGCTTCCATGCCGGGGCCGGTGAACGGGTCTTCGGCGAGGAGCGCGGCGCCGTCGAGGTCCACGTAGTCGACCAGCGGGGCGAGCTGCAGCGCGGCGGCGATGCCCAGCGTCGACTCGATCATGCAGCCGATCATCACGCGCATCCCGTGCGCCCGCGCGGCGTGGACGATGCGCAGCGCCTCGCGCAGGCTGCCGCACTTGGCCAGCTTGATGTTCACCCCGTCGACCGCCCCGACCAGCCTGGCCACGTCTTCCGCCACCTCGCAGCTCTCGTCGGCGACGATGGGGAGGCGCGAGCGCTTCCGCACCAGCCGCAGCCCCTCCAGGTCGCCGGGGGCGAGCGGCTGCTCCACCAACTCCACGCCGAACGCCTCCAGCATGGGGATGCGGCGGATCGCCTCCTTCGCCGTCCACGCGGTGTTCGCGTCCACCCGCAGCGTCTTCTCCGGCGCCTCGTCGCGGATCATCCGCAGGATCTCTTCGTCGCGCGCGGTGCCGACCTTGAGCTTGAGGATCGGGTAGCCGGCGGCCTCGCGCACCTTCTCCCGCATCACCTCCGGCTCGTCGATGCCGATGGTGAACGACGAGCGCGGCGCGGCGGCCGGGTCCAGCCCCCACAGCTTCCACACCGGCACGCCGAGCTTCTTGCCGACCAGGTCGTGCAGCGCGGTCGAGACCGCCACGCGCGCCGCCGGGTTGCGGCCGATGCTCCGCGCCAGCGCCGTATCGATCCGCTCCAGCGCGAAGGGGTCGCCGCCGGCGGCGTGCGCCAGGGCGTCTGCCAGGCGCGGGAGGACGGCGGCGACGGTGTCCGCCGTCTCGCCGTAGTAGGCGGTCGCGGGCGCCTCGCCCCACCCCTCGGCGCCGTCGGCGTCGCGCACCCGCACCACCACCGAGCGGCGCGCCGCGGGGGCGGCCTGGCGGGCGATGTTGAAGGCGTGCCGGGTGCGCAGGTCGATGACTTCGAAGTCGAGCTTCATCCGCGAACGGAGCGTGGGTCGGGGGGATGGGTCAGTGGCCGTGCGCCGGCCAGGCCGGCGCGG
>DASYJZ010000170.1:0-1989 GCA_035995965.1 Longimicrobium sp.
GAGAGGGCACCCGGCGCGCGCTCCAGGTAGTCCAGCACCAGCCGCGCCTCGGCCAGGTCGCGCACCACGATGAAGCGCCCCTCGGGCCAGCGGTACACCTGGCTGGCGGTGGCGCGCGTCTCCTCGTGGTGGTTCTTCCCGTGCACCAACGCGGTGAAGCCGTCGCGGGCGTACTGCTCCACCCGCTTCCACACGTTCAGCACGCTCCCGCAGGTGGTGTCGACCAGGATGGCACCGGTCTCCTGCAGCCGCCGGAAGTCGTCCACCGTGGCCCCGAACGCGGGGAGGATCACCACGTCGCCCGGGGTGAGCGTGGAGAGGTCGAAGCGGCCGTCGCCGTCGGGGTAGAGGAAGACGATCCCCATGTCGGTGAGGCGGCGGTTCACGTGGGGGTTGTGGATGATCTCCCCCAGCAGGAACACGCGCCGGTCCGGGAACTTCAGCCGCGTCTCGTACGCGTAGTCCACCGCGCGGTCCACGCCGTAGCAGAAGCCGAACTCCTCGGCCAGCCGCACGGTCACCGCGCGCCGGCCCTCGCCGAAGCTCGCCTGGTACCCCGCGGCGCGGATGCGGTCGACCAGCGCGCTGTGGTACTCGGACCGGATCAGCGGCTCGATCTCCTTGCGGAGCCCGAAACCGCGGCGAAAGTAGTTCTGCTCCAACCCAGTGCGCAGGTGCGGGAGTGCGTAGGTGCGAGGGGGCTCGCGGCGCGCCGAAGCCTAACCGGGCCGGGCGCGGCCCGCAACCGCCGCCACCTCGCGCAAAGCCCGTGCGGGGAATAGTTTTTGCCCCCTCGCGCGGCCACCTGGACGGGTTGTACCCCGCGTGCGGGCCATTGGAGCCGGAGGAGTGGTGAGGCTGGGAAAGAGCAAGCCCAAGGCGCTGGGCGGCGCGCCGCGCACGGGAAGGTGGACCCGCGACACCCCGGAGCGCCGGCAGCTCGGCGGCGAGTACCGCGGCTCGCTGCTGGTGCTGCTGATCGTGGGCGGGCTGATCGTGGTGGGAATGGTCGTCTTCGCCGTCTTCGCGCACGCGCGGCTGGCGCGGGGCGTGGTCGGCCAGTACCAGCAGTCGCTGCGCCGGCCGGACTGGGTGCGGACGGACCGGCTCCCGCCCTACGTGGTCGACGCGTTCCTCTCGGTGGTCGACACCTCGTCGTTCCAGCGCCTGTCGCCGTACGGTAGGCAGGACCGGCCGCGGCTCACGGTGGACCTGGTGAGCCAGGTGCAGCGGCTGCGGCGGCGCCCGGGGGACCAGGCGTGGCGCGCCTTCATGGTGCCGCTCGCCGAGGCGCAGCTCTCGCGGCGGGCGATGGTGGAGTTCTACCTCAACCGCACCTACCTGGGGCAGGCGGGCGACTGGCGGATCTACGGGGTGCAGCACGCGGCGGAGGAGTACTTCGGGAAGGAGGCGCGCCGGCTCTCGCTGAGCGAGGCCGCCACCCTGGCGGGGATGCTCCTCCCGCCGCGGATGCTGAACCCCCAGGCCAGCCCCGGCGCGGTGGGCGCGCGGCGCAACGAGGTGCTGCAGCGGATGCTGGCGGCGGGGGAGATCGACGGCGCGGCGTACGACGCGGCGCTGCGGGAGCCGCTGGCCTTCCAGCCGGGGATCGACTACGCCCCGATGACGCGCCCCGCCGCGTGGGGGAAGGAGCCGGAGGTGATCCGGCTCCCGCCGGGGCTCATCCCCCGCCCCGACTCGACCGGCGCGGCGGGGCAGTAGCGCCCCTCGTCGAGCCCCGCCCCGCGGAGTCGCGGCGGGCGCTGTCGGCGCGCGCGGTGTCGGGCGCCGCCCAGGGGCGGGAGAGGTGGATCTCCACCAGCTTCCACTCCCCCTTCTGCTGCGCGAACACCCCCGAGACCCGCAGCCACTGCGGCACCGATCCGGGGGTGAGCGTCAGGAACTGGATCGGCGCCGAGAACCAGCCGGTGCTCTCGCGCAGCCCCACCTCCACCCGCAGGTCCGGCGTCCGCGCCACCGCTGGCGTGG
>DASYJZ010000171.1:0-4334 GCA_035995965.1 Longimicrobium sp.
CCCGTCGCCGTCCGCGGCCAGGATCACGCGCACCACCGGGCCGCCACGCCGCAGCGTGCAGCGGTACGCGGCACCGTGCAGCAGCGCCGGCTGGAAGACCGACCCGCGGTCGCCGGCGTGCGCGTCCACCCGGCGGCACGCATCCGCCGCCCCCCGCGACGGTCGCTGCGCGGCCGCGTGTCCGGCAAGCGCCAGCGCGAGGCCCGCGGCGGCGGAACGGGCCAGCACCCGGCTCATCGCCTCCCCCGCTCCAGGGGTCGCGCCTCCACCGGGCGCGGCGGGCGATTCATCGGCCCCGCTTCCGCGCGGACCGCGTCCGCGGGTCCGGCGGCGACGTAAGCAGCTCCAGGTGGTCGCGGACCGATTCCGGCAGCGTGTCGACCTGCGTCCGGATCACCCGCTCTCCGTCCTTCCAGTCCGTGGTGCGGACGTAGAAGGAGGTCCGGGCTCCCGGCCCGTTCTCCTTCAGGTCCATCCGCCAGGTCCGCACCTCGTGCCACCCGCCGGCCGACCAGCAGTCCTCGCCACCGCCCACGAGGCCGATGCCGGCCCAGCCCAGCTCGCTCACGCAGGGCCGCCCATCGATGGCGGCCAGCCCCACCCCTCGAGGAAGCACGCTGTCCTGCTCGAACCGGCTCCGCTGCGGGTTCCACATGAAGACGTCGTGCGAGACGCCCGCGCTTCCCGACCACGTCTGCACCCGCAGGTCGGTCCATCCATCGTCGTTCAGGTCCTCGCCCACCAGCAGGTCGCCTCCCCGGCTGGCGGGCTGCTCGTTCTCCAGGGCGAGCGTCTGCGCCGGCGCGCGGGCGCCGGGCGGAGAGTAGACGTCGACCTGCTTGGGGATGGAGTACTCGCCGCGCACCACCACGCGCACCTCGGGCCCCGCCTCCCGCAGGGCGCAGCGAACGGCCACCCCCTTCGCGATGGTGGCCGAGTCGTAGTCCGGACGGCCTCCCTGCTGGCGCGCGCTCATCCGCTGCGGCGCCCCCTCCCACCGGCAGCGGTCGCCCGGCTTGCGCGGCACGGGAACGCTGTCGGCCGCGGCGACCGCGTGCACGGCCGGTGGCGATCCCGTCGACGGCTTGCGACCGCAGCCAGCCGCTGCCACGGCGGCGGCGACGGCAAGCGTCGCCAACCGGCGATCGATCATCACGGGCATACGGGGTCTCTCCACTCGCGTAGGGCTTCGCGGATCAGCGCGTCGGCGCCCGGCGGGCCGGTGGAGCATCGTCAGGTCGTCATTTCAGTGGACGCATCAGCGGCCCGCCTCGCGAAGCGTGTCGACCGTGACCTCCGTCCGCCGTCCGCGGTGGAAGGTCCGGCGGGTGCGAATCTCCACCCCCGCCGCGGGGAACTCGCGTCTCACGTCCCGCACCCGGCTCCATCGGCCACCGCGCCAGCAATACTCCTCCCAGGTCAGCAGGTACAGGTAGTTCTCGGTGCTGCGCACACACGGCCGGCCGGCGATGCGCTCGATGTTCGCGCTGCCGAAGATCGTATCGTCCTCGACGAAGCGGCCGCGGCCCGGTGCGTAGAGGAAGACGGCGTACCACTCCTGCCCGTTGACCCCGGTGGTGAGGAGCACCATCAGGTCCGTCCAGCCGTCGCGGTTCAGGTCCTCCGCGCGAAGGTACGGGCTCCCCGCCGGGAGCGTGGTGTTTGCCTCCCCCAGCCGGAACGCCTGGGGATGCGGGCCACCGATGCGCAGCGTCTCGGGCGAACCGTCCACGGCGTTGCCGGCAAGCACCACGCGCCGCACCGGCCCGCCCGCGTGCAGGGTGCAGCGAAAGGTCGCGGGCCGCCGGAGATCGACGTTCGTCGTGCCATCGAGCGTGAACGTGCGCACCGGGTCCGTGCGCCGGCACCCGGCCGCGCCGTGCTGCGCAACCGCCGTTCGCGCGGCGGCGAGCAGGAGCGCCGCAGAGGCGGCGAGGAGCGCGCGGGAGCGAGCGCGCATCTGCGGAAGACCCCGGGTGGAGTGTGGTTGTCCGCAGCCGGCGGACGCCGCCGGCCGGGCCTGTCTTGCTACGGCACCCGCCACTCGCGCCCGTCGTCGCGGATGAGCCGCTCGGCGCCCGGTGGACCCCAGGTGCCCGCGGGGTACGGCTCCGGCTCGCCGCCCTGCGCCCACTCCTCCAGGATGGGGGTGACCAGCGTCCAGGCCGCCACCACCTCGTCCTCGCGGGCGAAGAGGGTCGCGTCGCCCAGCATGGCGTCGAGCAGCAGGCGCTGGTACGCCTCGGGGGATTCTACGCCGAACGCTTCGCCGTAGTCGAAGTCCATGCTCACCGGCCGCAGCTCGCCGCGCATCCCCGGCACCTTGGCCTCGAAGAAGAGCGAGATCCCCTCCTGCGGCTGGATCTTCAGCAGCAGCGCGTTCGGCGCCGGGCGGTCGCCCTCCACCACGTCCAGGATGGGGTGCGGCGCCGGGCGGAAGCGCACCACCACCTCGCTCACCTTGGCCGGCAGGCGCTTCCCCGTGCGCAGGTAGAAGGGCACGTCGGCCCAGCGCCAGTTGTCGATCCACAGCCGCAGCGCCGCGAACGTCTCCGTGCGCGAATCCGGCGCGACCCCCGGCTCCTGGCGGTACCCGGGCAGCGTCCCGTCCAGCGAGGCAGTGTACTGGCCGCGCACCGCGTCGTGGGCCACGTCCTCGCCGCGGATGGGGCGGATGGAGCGCAGCACCTTCACCTTCTCGGTGCGGATGGAGTCGGCGTCGTAGCTGGCGGGCGGCTCCATCGCCACCAGCGCCAGCACCTGCAGCAGGTGGCTCTGCACCATGTCGCGCAGGGCACCGGCCTTCTCGTAGTAGCCGGCGCGCTGCTCCACCCCCACCGTCTCGCCCACGGTGATCTCCACGTGGTCCACGTAGGTGCGGTTCCACACCGGCTCCCACACCACGTTGCCGAAGCGGAAGACCAGGATGTTCTGCGTGGTCTCCTTCCCCAGGTAGTGGTCGATGCGGAAGACCTGCGTCTCGTCGAACACGCGGTGCAGGTCGTCGTTGAGCCGCTTCGCGCTCTCCAGGTCGTGCCCGAACGGCTTCTCGGCGATGATGCGGCTGAAGCAGGGCCCCGCGGGGTCGCACACCAGCCCCGCGCGCCCGAGCTGCGCGGCCACCGTCTCGATCACCCCCGGCGGCACGGCCAGGTAGTAGATGCGGTTCCCCGCCGTCCCCTGCTCGCGGTCGACCGCCTCCAGCCGCTCGCGCAGCCGCTGGAACCCCGCTTCGTCCTCGAACACCGAGCCCGCGTAGCTCAGGCGCGGCGCGAAGCGGGCCCACTCCGCTTCGTCCGGCGCCTTCGCGAACTCGGCCAGCGCCTCGTGCATCCGCTTGCGGAACTCGTTGTCGCCGATGTCCTCGCGCGCGATGCCGACCACCGCGAACCGCTCGGGGAGTAGGCCGTCGCAGAAGAGCTTGTAGACCGCCGGCATCAGCTTGCGGCGGGTGAGGTCGCCGGTGGCGCCGAAGATGACCAGCGCCAGCGGCGGCGGGGTGCGCCCGGACCTCATGGTCTTGCGCAGCGGCGTCTCCGCCGGCGCGCCCGACGCCATGGCGACCTGCGTCGGCCCGCTCATCCGATGATGGGCTTCGGCGGAGCGGCGCCCTTCACCGCGTGCCCGCCGAACTGGTTGCGCAGCGCCGCGATCACCTGCGCGGAGTAGCTCTGCTCCTGGCGCGAGCGAAAGCGCTCCAGCAGCGACAGGGTGATCACCGGCGCGGGGACGTTCAGGTCGATGGCGGTCTGCACCGTCCACCGCCCCTCGCCCGAGTCGGCGACCCACCCCTTGATGGCGGCCAGGTCCTGCCCCTCGGCGGCGTAGGCCAGCTCCAGCAGCTCCAGCAGCCAGCCGCGCACCACGCTCCCGTGGTTCCAGAGCCCGGCGATGGCGCGCAGGTCCAGCGGGAAGTCGCTGGCGTGCATGATCTCGAACCCCTCGGCGTACGCCTGCAGGAGCCCGTACTCGATGCCGTTGTGCACCATCTTCACGAAGTGCCCGGCGCCGCTGGGGCCCACGTGCAGGTAGCCGTCCGGGGGCGCGAGGGTGCGGAAGATGGGCTCGCAGAGCCGCACGGCCTCGGGCGGCCCGCCCACCATCAGGCAATAGCCCACCTTCAATCCCCACACCCCGCCGCTGGTGCCGGCGTCCACGAAGCGCAGGCCGCGCCCGGCGAGCTCGGCCGCGCGGCGCTTGCTGTCGTGGAAGTTGGAGTTGCCCCCGTCGATGAGCACGTCGCCAGGCTGCATCAGCGCCGCCAGGCTTTGCAGGGTGTCCTCGGTGGGGGCGCCGGCGGGTACCATCACCCAGATCACCCGCGGCGCGGCGAG
>DASYJZ010000172.1:0-3936 GCA_035995965.1 Longimicrobium sp.
CGGCAAGCGGCGGGGGAAGGGCTCGTCGCGCGAGCAGAGCCCGTACGCGGAGATGATGGCCGGCGTGCGCGTGGTGATCGCGGAGAACATCGAGCGCATCTACCGCGAGAACTGCCAGAACCTGGGGGTGCTCGCCTCCACCAACTTCGCGCTGGTAGACCGCATCCGCCGCGGCGAGACCATCCCGCTCAGCGAGTTCACCGAGGGCGCCGACGAGATCACCCGCGGCATCATCGAGCACGGCGGGCTCTTCAACTACAACGTGGCGCGCCTGCAGGGCGCGGTGCGCACGCCGCCCATCTCCTGCCACGGCGGCGGCGAGACCGTCGACGACCTGGACCGGCAGGACGTGCGCACGCTGCGCGGGAGCGGCGAGTACGACCAGCCGGGCCCCGCCACCGGCGTGGACGGCGCCGCGGCGCAGCTCGTCGCCACCTCGACCTCGAACGTGCGCTCGGACACGCTGGGGGCGCCCGGCGGCACGCACGCCGCGGGGCCGCGGCCGATGACGCTGGCGGAGAAGATCTTCGCGCGCCACTGGGTGACCGACCTGTCGAAGGACGCCGTGGGCGTGCCCTGGGTGCAGCCGGGCGACTCGGGGTTCGTGAAGACCGACATCCGCTTCAGCCACGAGTACGTGACGCCGATGTCGGCCATCTTCTTCGAGCACTACGTGGGGCCCGACGAGAAGGTGCTGGAGCCGGAGTCGATCCTCTTCTTCCGCGACCACCTCACCTTCCTGAAGGACGCGATGACGGAGGAGCGCGTCCAGATGGGGCTGCTGAACGTGGCCAACCAGCTCGAGGTGAAGCAGCGAGAGTTCGCCGAGAAGCAGGGGGTGCGCCTCTACGGCGAGCTGGGCCACGGCAAGCACGGCTCCGAGGCGATCTGCCACAGCAAGATCCTGGAGGCGTATGCCGAGCCGGGGCAGATCATCATCGGCTCCGACAGCCAC
The DNA here is from genome assembly GCA_035995965.1 of Longimicrobium sp. Lineage (GTDB taxonomy): Bacteria > Gemmatimonadota > Gemmatimonadetes > Longimicrobiales > Longimicrobiaceae > Longimicrobium. The sequence continues at coordinate 956 of DASYJZ010000172.1, forward strand.
ACGCCGCACGCGGGCGCCGTGGGGTGCGTGGCGTTCGGGGTGGGGACCACGGCCATCTTCAACTCCTGGATCACCAGGGACGTGCGGGTGGAGGTGCCGAAGAGCTTCCGCGTGAACGTGCACGGCGACAAGCCCGAGAACGTGTCGGCCAAGGACTTCATGCTGGAGATCCTGCGCCAGCCGTACATCAAGGACGGCCACGCGATCGGCCAGATCATCGAGTACGCCGGCCCCGCGGTGCAGTCGCTCTCGGTGGACGAGCGGGCGACGATGACCAACATGGCGGCCGAGGTGGGCGCCTTCACCGGGATCGTGGCGCCGGACGAGAAGGCGGTGGAGTACCTGGTGGAGCAGCGTGGGATGAGCCGCGAGCGCGCCGAGGCGCTCTGCGCGGGGCTCTTCTCGGACGAGGGCGCCGAGTACGTGATGACCATCGACATCGACGCCGGCACGCTGCGGCCGATGGTGGCGCTCCCGGGCGACCCCGGCAACGGCCTGCACGTGGACGAGCTGGGCGAGGCGGTGAAGATCGACATCGCCTACGCGGGGAGCTGCACGGCGGGGAAGAAGGAAGACATGGACATGTACGCCGCCGTGCTGCGCGAGTACGCCGAGCGCGGCGAGCGCAAGCCGGAGCACGTGCAGTTCTACATCCAGTGCGGCTCGCAGGAGGTGTACAGCTACTGCCAGGAGCAGGGGTACGACCGGGTGTTCGAGGCGGTGGGCGCCACCTTCATCGAGCCGAGCTGCGGCGCGTGCATCAACGCCGGCCCCGGCGTGAGCCGCAAGCCCACGGACGTGACGGTGAGCGCCATCAACCGCAACTTCCCCGGCCGCAGCGGGCCGGGGCAGCTCTACCTGGCCTCGCCCTACACCGTCGCCGCGAGCGCCATGGCCGGGCAGATCGTGGCCTGGGAGCCACACGGGGCCCTGGCCGGGGTGTAGGCGGCCGCACACGATGCAAGCTCCCCGGGCGCACAGGCGCCCGGGGAGCATCTTGTATCCTGGCTAGCCTAAGATGGAGCGATTCTCCTTGACCGCGCAACAACCGCCGAATATGCTGAGTCAGCCGTGCGCCACGTCCAAATTTGACGCAGATGAACACGCTTGCGCCCGCGAACCACACTTCTCGAATCGCAACTCGACCGGGTCGAGAGGCTGATCCGCGACCAGTCGGTCGAACATGCGTTCGCCTTCACGGCCGATGGAAAGCTTCTATTGCACAAGACTGACGATGCGATCTCTCGGGTCGCTTTCATGGACGCGGAGATAGCGTTGCTGCCGGGTGCAACCTTGACTCACAACCACCCTGGTGGACGCTCGATCTCCGAGACAGACGTGACGTTCGCGATGGACGTCGAACTCGCTGAGATACGAGTGGTCACGACCAAGCGCCGTTTCATTCTCCTGCCGCCCGCGGAAGGGTGGTCCCGCCTCGTCCGACACGCCTTGCCGGCGGTGCTTAAGATCGAGCGCCACTTGCTCCAGCGGCAGGTCTTCCGAGAGATTGATTCGGGAGTCACGTCGCACCAGGAGGCGGACCTCACCTTCCACCATCTCCTCTGGCAGCGCATGAGCAGGCGCGGACTGGTACGCTACCGTGCTGAACCCTGGTAGCCGAGCTCTGGAGACCCCGATGTACCTGTTGATCGATCCTCCGGTATCGCCATTTTCGCCGCCCGAGCAGATCAGCGCCTGGATTTCCGAGCTTGAGCAGCTCGCGCAACGGCCGGAGTATGCCGAACGCCGCCCACGCAAGCAGTTGCGCGCTGCGCTTGCCCAGGCACGTTCGTGGTTGCGCACCAGCGAACGTGCGTACAGGGTGCAATCGATCGGTGCGCAGGTGCCGGCACCGCACCCACCGTCGTAATCCGGGCCTGCCGTCGAGCGCCACGCTGCGGGCGACGCCGGGCGGCGAAAGACGGGCTCACGGAGAGACGCGGGTAACGCAGAGAGCTGCCGTGGCCGGCGTACATGACGCACGGCCAGAGCTGCGTCTGGGTGGGTCGCCAGGCCCAGCTCGACTTTACAAATTCGTCTCACGCAGAGACGCAGAGCCGCAGAGGGAACCACATGCCTCCTCTGCGGCTCCGCGTTTCTGGGTGAGGCGCTTTGACTGGTCTTGATGCCGCGCTGATCGATCAGTCCCCCCGGCCAAGCTGATACCGACCTTCCCGATCGCTTCAGGGATGAGCGCGAGGCTGACCGATCAGCCTCCCCCGCCCGGCCGCCCACCCTCGGGCGCCCCGCTCTGCGCCGGCACGACGAAGTCCGGGCGCGCCTCGGGGTGGTGGATCTCGCCGCCGAGCAGCGCCGCGCGCGACACGGCCGCGAAGCCGAAGAGCGAGACGACCAGCGCGAGGATCGAAAGCGCGCGGCCGGCGCGGTGCCGGCGGCGCACGAGCAGGAGCGCGAACAGGCCGACCACGCCCGCCGCCACGATCAGGTACGTCGCCCAGTCCGCCGCCTCCTCGTGCGCGTGGATGGACCGGCGCGTCACGCCCGCCATGTGCTCGACGATGTGCTCCGCCGGCGCGCCGGTGAGCTTCACGCCCCAGGTGGCGACCCCCACCACGAACGCGAGCGCGAGCCCCAGCCGCAGCACGTCCTCGCTCTTCCGCAGCAGCCCCCACGCGATCAGCAGCGCCACGAAGAGCGAGCCGAACACGGGGATGTGGTTCAGCATGATGTGCAGGTGCGCGCCGTTCAGGTTCATCGTCCGCTCCGATCCGTAAGGGGTCTGGGTCCTCCACGCCGCCCGGCGCAGGTCAAGCGGATGGCTTGCATGCACTCCCGATGCCGGGATGATGCGGCGTAGGCCGTGGCAGTGGCCCGGGCAGAGACGCGTCGGGGTGATGAAGGGCCTTCGGGAGACGTCGCGGCGGTTCCACGTCCGGTTGCGCGGCGTCCGGAATTCCCGCGCACGAACATCCAGCGTAGATTGCGCGCCGACCCCCCTGGATCGGACCTCCACCGCACAC
>DASYJZ010000173.1:0-5569 GCA_035995965.1 Longimicrobium sp.
CGCTCTAAGGCGCAGGGAGAGGGCGCCGCGGCCGCGGGCGAGTTTGGAAACCGCCGAACGACACACGAAAAGCCGCGATCGTCCCGTTGACATCTCCCGGGGCGGGCGGCTAAATTGCCCCATGGAACACCCGATTCGAACCACGACGCCCGCCGTCTCCTCCCGCAAGGGAAGCGGAGACCGGCGGGCTTCGGCTATCCAGGAGGCGCGATGAGCCGTTCCGACGTACCCGCCTCGCGGTTCACGGGCGAGGGGCTGACCTTCGACGACGTGCTGCTGGTGCCGCGGCAGTCCACCGTGCTCCCGGCCGACGCGGACGTCCGCACGCGGCTCACCCGCGGCATCGAGCTCGCCATCCCGCTGGTGTCGGCGGCCATGGACACGGTCACCGAGAGCCAGATGGCCATCACCATGGCCCGCGAGGGCGGCATCGGCATCATCCACAAGAACATGCCCATCGACCGCCAGGCCAAGGAGGTCGACAAGGTCAAGCGCTCCGAGAGCGGGATGATCACCGACCCCTTCACCACCCGGGCCGACACCCCGCTCCGCGCCGTGCTGGCGAAGATGGAGAAGTACGGCGTGAGCGGCGCGCCGGTGGTGGACGAGGCCGGGCGGCTGATCGGCATAGTCACCAACCGCGACCTGCAGTTCGAGACCGACCTGGCGCGCCCCATCGGTGAGTTGATGACGGGGGGCGACCGGCTGGTCACCGTGCCCGTGGGCACCTCGCTGGAGGAGGCGGTGAAGGTGCTGCACCGGCACCGCATCGAGAAGCTCCCGGTGGTGGACGCCGACGGCATCCTGCGCGGGCTGATCACGGTGAAGGACGTGCGCAAGCGCGCGCAGTTCCCCAACGCCTGCAAGGACGAGCGCGGCCGGCTGCGCGTGGGCGCCGCCATCGGCGCGCACCCGCGGCGCGACCTGGACCGCGCCCGCGCGCTGGTGGAGGCCGGCGTGGACGTGCTGGTGCTCGACACCGCGCACGGCCACTCGCAGGGCGTGCTCGACGGCGTGGTCCGCGTGCGCGAGGCCTTCCCCGACGTGCAGCTCATCGCCGGCAACGTGGCCACGCGCGAAGGCGCCGCGGCGCTGGTGGAGCGCGGGGTCGACGGCGTGAAGGTGGGCGTCGGCCCCGGGTCCATCTGCACCACCCGCGTGGTGACGGGGATCGGTGTGCCGCAGCTCACCGCCGTCCTCGACGCGGTGGAGGGCGCGGGCGGCCAGGTGCCGGTGATCGCCGACGGCGGGATCAAGTACAGCGGCGACGTGGTGAAGGCGCTGGCCGCCGGCGCGCACTCGGTGATGATGGGGTCGATGCTGGCGGGGACGGAGGAGAGCCCGGGCGAGAGCTTTTTGCTCGAGGGCCGGCGCTTCAAGATCATCCGGGGGATGGGGAGCCTGGGCGCCATGGCCGAGGGCTCCGCCGACCGCTACTTCCAGGACGAGAGCACGGCCGACGCGCGCAAGTTCGTCCCCGAGGGGATCGAGGGGAGGGTGCCGTACAAGGGCCCGGCGGCGGACACCATCTACCAGCTCGTGGGCGGGCTGCGCTCGGGGATGGGCTACCTGGGGTGCGCCACCGTAGAGGCGCTGCGCAGCGAGCCCCGCTTCATGCGCATCACCGGCGGCGGCCTGCGCGAGAGCCATCCGCACGACGTGACCATCACCCGCGAGGCGCCGAACTATCACGCATAACAGAAGTGCCAAGTGCCAAGTGCCAAGTGCTAACGGAACCGCCTCCGGTGCGATCCTGGGCACTTAAGCGGATTGCAGATCGCTTCAGCGCCGGCCTCGGCTCAGCGCCCCTTGCGATCCCCGGCGGCCGGACGATATTCCGCCGCGCATCCTCCAACCAGCGAACCGGCACAGGCATGGCCCGCATCCAGCTCTTGTACCTGGCCCACGCCCGCTCGGGCGACAAGGGCGACACCGCCAACGTGGGGGTGATCGCGCTGCGCCCCGAGTACTACCCGATCCTGGTGGAGCAGCTCACCCCGGAGCGGGTGAAGGCGCACTTCGAAGGGATCGCCCTGGGGCCGGTGGAGCGCTTCGAGCTCCCCAACCTCGAAGCGCTCAACTTCTTGCTGCACAACGCGCTGGGCGGGGGCGGCACGGTCTCGCTGAAGACCGACGCGCAGGGAAAGGTGCTCTCCACCGCCATGCTGCGGATGGAGGTCGACGTCCCCGACGAGCTCGCGCGGACCGCCCTCGCCGGGGCCGAGGCGGGGTCGTGAGCGACGCCGTCGCGCCGCTCCTGGTCCGGCGAGAGGGCGCCGTCTGCCGGCTGGTGCTGAACCGGCCGGAGAAGCGCAACGCACTGAACGCGGAGTTGGTCGCCGCGCTCAAGGACGCGCTGCGCCGGGCGGATGCGGACGCGGAGGTGCGGGTGGTGGCGATCGAGGGGGCGGGGACGGACTTCTGCTCCGGCGCCGACCTCTCCGCCCTTCGCCGCATCGCCGGGGCGTCGGCGATGGAGAACCTGGAAGACGTGGACGAGCTCGCCGCGCTCTTCCAGCTCCCGCGCCGCATGGGGAAGCCGGTGGTGGCGCTGGTGCGCGGGCGCGCGCTGGCGGGCGGGTGCGGGCTGGCGACCGCGTGCGACCTGGTGCTGGCGGCGTCGTCGGCGCAGTTCGGCTACCCCGAGGTGCGCATCGGCTTCGTCCCGGCGATGGTGATGGCGATCCTGCGCCGCAGCGTCTCCGAGAAGCGCGCCTTCGAGCTGATCGTCCGCGGCACCCCGGTCTCCGCGGCGGAGGCGGAGCGCATCGGGCTGATCAACCACGTCTTCGCGGACGACGCCTTTGACGCCGAGGCCTCCGCCGTGCTCGCCGAGCTGGCGGAGCGGAGCGCGTCGGCCGTCCAGCTCTCCAAGCGGCTCCTCTACAACACCGATGGGATGTCCTTCGACGCCGCCATCCGCGCCGGGGCGGACGTGAACGTGGTCGCGCGCATGACGGACGACATGCGGGCGGGCATCGCGCGCTTCCTGGAGCGCGACGCGGGCGGGGCCGGCTGATGGTCTTCGCCGGGCGCGGCGGAGGCGGCACCGGCCGGTACCTGGAGTGGAAGATCCGTCTCTTCTTCGTGGCCGCCGTCCTCTTCCTAGTGGGAATCGCGCGGGAGCTGGACCTCCTCGTCCTCCTCTCCATCCTCATGCTCGCCGGCGCCTTCGTCCTCCGCTTCTTCGAGCGCCCCCCGCCCCCGGTCGACGACGACGAGGACGAGGGGGACGATGAGGACGGCGGGGACGACGGGCACCAGGCCGGGTCCGAGCGCGATTGATCCCGCCGCATCGACCGACTCAGTCCGATCCCACGCTCAACTGTTCATTCGCCCAAGCCCCCCAAGCACGTCATCCTGAGGCCGACCTCGTTTCATCCTTTTATCCGGCAAAGACTTGGCAGGCCGAAGGATCTATAGCTGGCCCATCGATACCCTCTAGGAACGCACAGCCTTTCTCACGCAGAGCCGCGGAGACGCAGAGGAGCCTGACCCGCTCCTCTCAGCGTCTCCGCGGCTTTGCGTGAGCTCGAGGCTCACCTGGGCACGGCGGGTCGGCGGGGGGAAGCGTCGCGTAGGCCTCGTAGTAGGCGAACTCCGCGGAGGGGACGGGCACCGCCTCGGCCGGCGAGCGGCAGTACGTCGCGAGCACCTCCGGCGACGCGGTCAGCGCCCCCCCGTGGTATACGATCCACTTCACCCGGTCCTGCGCATCGCGGATGAGCGTCCCGGTGGTGCGCACGGGGTAGGGTTCCGCCTCCGTCGTCCGCGGGCCGGCGCGGAGCAACGAGTCGGCCTCCTCGTAGCTCCGGCTCCAGTCCGTGTGGCCGAAGATCGCGCGGAAGGTGAGCGTGTCGGGGATCGGCGCCAGCACGCATCCCATCGCCACGTGCTGCGTGGGATCCTGCGGGTGGTCCGTCACCACCGCCGCCATGCCGCCCTGCCACGGGTGCTTCGTGACGGAGGCGAGCGTCCGTCGCGGCCACGGGGGAAGCGCCCGCACGCGCCGGATGCGCTGCCGCCAGCCGCCCAGGCAGCGGTCGAGGGTGGCGGCGTCCGGGTAGCGCCAGAGCGTCTCCGCGTAGGCCAGGTACACCGGGCCGCCCTTCTCCAGGCGAATCGCCTCTCCGTGGCCGGGGAGCGGAATCGCAGGCTGCCGCGCGGGGCCGAAGCGCCCCAGGAGCGTCGTCTGCATCAGCATCACCGTCAGCACGCCGGCGAAGAGCCAGGAGCCGACGCAGCTCGAGTGGGCCACGGCGCGCGCCCCGATCGATGACACCGGGGCGGACGCGGCGCGGCGCGGGGGAGCGTCCGCGGCGACCTCGACCGCGCCCACCACCGTGATCGGCGCTTCCGCCACGGGCGGCTCGGCGAGGACCGGCGGGGGCAGTGCCGGCGGGGGGCGCGGAGAGATCCGGGGAGGCGGTGGCGGGCTGGCGGCGGTGGCGGCGCCGATGCGCTCGACCAGGGCGAGCGTCTCGGGGTCGGGCTCGCCGCCCACGTCGTCGGCCAGCCAGCGGGCGAAGTCCTGGTAGTGGCGCAGCGCCCGGTTGCGCTCGCCCGTCTCCAGCAGGGCGCGCAGCGCGCGGCGGTGGGCCTCCTCGTGCACCGGGTCCACCTGCGTGCCGCGCTCGCCGATGCGCAGCGCCAGCGCCCAGTCGCCCGCGGCCTCGGCCGCCTCGCCCGTCCGCTCCAGCCAGCGCAGCGCCGCGTTGCGCAGCTCCGCCCGCTGGCCGTCTGCCCACTCGCCGAACTCCTCCGAGCCGAACCCGGCCTCGAACCCCTCCAGGAACGGCCCCTCGTACAGCGTCAGCAGCGGGTCCAGCCGCTCCCCTCCCGCCAGCAGCCACTCCGCGTCGCACGCCACCGCGCCGGTCGACCGCACCGCGTCGCGCTCCACCACCACCGCTCCGCTCCCCGCAGCGCGCACCACCCTCCCCAGCGCCTGGGTGAGGGAGTGCCGCGCCTTCGCCTCGCGGCTCTCGCCCCAGAGCAGCGCCGCCAGCCGCGCCCGCGAGTGCGGGCGCGGCCCCTCCACGCAGAGGTAGGCCAGCAGTGCCAGGTCCTTGCGCCGCAGGCCCGCGAGAGGTCCGCCAGGAGGCCCGGTCAGCACCGGGTGGCCCAGGGTTCGGAGCAGGAGGCCGCGCTTGCAGCAGTTCATCAATCCATCGAAAGCATTGTCCCCGAACTAGCGCAAAGACGGGCAGTCCTGCGGGTCCTGCGCGGGCAGCGGACGGGGCGGCGGTGCGGTTCTCGTCCGCGGCGGGACGCCGATTCAGGCTTGAAGACACGAGTGGGGAGAGGCCGTGCGGCCCACGTGCGGCCCGCGTGCGGGGAGGGCGTCACCCTTCACGCGCCGGACAGGCACCCGCCGAGCCTTCGGCGGGGTTCATCTCCCCACTTCGCAGGAGCACGACAATGCGCAGAGCCACAGCCCTGGCCCTCGCCGCCGCGGCGGCAGCCCTCACCGCCGCGTGCGCGGCCCCCACGGCGCCCGAGCGCGCCACCGCCCCGGCGGCGCGGCACGACGACCCGCCGCCGCCGCCTCCCGACACCACCTGCAGGG
>DASYJZ010000174.1:0-7144 GCA_035995965.1 Longimicrobium sp.
CGTCGCGGCCATCGACGGGATCTGCGCCGGCGCCGGCGCGGCCATCGCGCTCGCCTCCGACCTGCGGCTGGGCACCGCGCGCAGCAAGGTCGCGTTCCTGTTCTCGCGTGTCGGGCTGGCCGGCGCGGACATGGGCGCCTGCGCGATGCTCCCCCGCATCATCGGCCAGGGGCGCGCGTCGGAGCTGCTGTACACGGGCCGGTCGATGGGCGGCGAAGAGGCCGAGCGCTGGGGCTTCTACAACCGCCTCGCCGAACCCGACGCCCTGCAGGACGAGGCGATGACCCTCGCCCGCGACCTCTGCGCCGGCCCGACCTTCTCGCACGGAATGACCAAGCGCTGCCTCCACCAGGAGTGGGCGATGGGCGTCGACGAGGCGATCGAGGCCGAGGCGCAGGCCCAGGCCATCTGCATGCAGACCGAGGACTTCGCCCGCGCCTACCGCGCGTTCGCGGCGAAGGAGAAGCCGGTGTTCCAGGGGAATTGACTCGATCCCGCAGTCTCTCTCTGTGCAAATATGCGAGTGAACTCGCGGCTACAAGGGCACACAGTCCGCCTTCGCGGACTCCAACGGCAGGCATCGCGGGCCGCGATGGTAGCGCGCGCCGAGCGTGCAGTATGCCCCCCGGCCGCGACGGCGCATGCCTGACCGCACCTACCTCGCGTGGCCCTTCTTCGCTGACGCGCACCGCGACCTCGCGGCGCGCCTCGGCGAGTGGGCGGCGCGCGAGCTGTCCGCGGTGCCGCACGGCGGCGACGTGGACGCGGCCTGCCGCGATCTCGTCCGGCGACTGGCGGAGGGGGGATGGCTGCGCTACGCCGTTCCGGCGGCGTACGGCGGGGTGCACGAGCGGCTGGACGTGCGCAGCCTCTGCCTCGCACGTGAGACGCTGGCGTACGCGCACGGGCTCGCGGACTTCGCGTTCGCCATGCAGGGGCTCGGCTCGGGGCCCATCTCCCTCTTCGGCACCGACGAGCAGAAGCGGCGCTGGCTTCCCGCGGTCGCATCGGGCGATGCCATCGCGGGGTTCGCCATCTCCGAGGCGGAGGCGGGGTCGGACGTGGGGGCGATGACGGCGACGGCGCGGCGCGACGAGGGCGGCTACGTGATCGACGGGCGCAAGACGTGGATCTCCAACGCGGGGATCGCGGACCGCTACGTCGTCTTCGCGCGCTTCCCCGAGGCGGGAGAGCGCGGATTCGCCGCCTTCGTGGTCGACGCCGACAACCCCGGTCTGCGCGTCAGCGAGCGCATCGACGTCACCGCGCCGCACCCGCTGGGGACCGTGGAGCTCGAGGGCTGCCGCGTGGCCGCCGACGCGCTGATCGGCGAGGCGGGCGGGGGGATGAAGGTGGCGCTGGGGACGCTGGACGTCTTCCGCTCCACCGTAGGCGCGGCGGCGCTGGGGTTCGCGCGGCGCGCGCTGGACGAGGCGGTGGCGTGGGCGAAGGAGCGGCGCGTCTTCGGCGTGCCGCTTGGCGAGCACCAGCTCACGCGCGCGGCGCTGGCGGAGATGGCGGTGGACGTGGACGCGAGCGCGCTCCTCGTCTACCGCGCCGCATGGACGCGCGACGACGGCGCGCCCCGCGTCACCCGCGAGGCCGCGATGGCCAAGCTGTACGCGACCGAGGCCGCGCAGCGCGTGGTCGACCGCGCGATCCAGCTCCTGGGGGCGCGCGGCGTGGTGCGCGGCTCGCCGGTGGAGTCGCTCTATCGCGAAGTGCGCGCGCTGCGCATCTATGAAGGCACGTCGGAAGTCCAGAAGCTGGTGATCGCAGGGCAGCTGCTCGCCTCCTGAAAGCCGGGGCTCACCGTCCCCAGCCCGGCTCGCAGCATCGCTCGATCGTACGTGCTCCCGCCTCATCCCCCGTCTCTTCCATCCCGGGAGGCCGCCGTGTCCTGGAGCGACCTGCAGCCGAAGCCCAACGTCCTGATCCTCATCACCGACCAGCAGCGGGAGGCGCGGCACTGGCCCGCCGGCTGGGCTGCGGAGAATCTCACCTCGCTGGAGGCGCTGAAGCGGCACGGGATGACGTTCGAGAACGCCTTCTGCTCGGCGTGCGAGTGCTCGCCCAGCCGCGCGTCGTTCGTCACCAGCACCTATCCGCAGGTGAACGGGATGACGCGGACGCCGCCCAACATCACCCTGAGCCCGACGCTGCCGAACCTCGCGACGGTGATGCGCGAAGGGGGGTACGACGTGGCCTGGAAGGGGAAGTGGCACCTCTTCGAGAGCTCCGACGCCGCCGGCGACCTGGACGCGTACGGCTTCGCGAGTTGGGATCCGCCCGACGCCGGCACCACGCTGGACACGAAGAACCTCGGCGGTGGAACGCCGGGAACCCCGTCGCACAACGGGAACGACGCCCGCTACGTGTCCGCGGGCGACGGCGCGATCGAGTATCTGCGCGAGTGGCAGGCGCGGCCCGTCATCGACCGCAAGCCGTTCTGCCTGGTGGTATCGCTCGCCAACCCGCACGACGTGCACGTCTACGTGCAAGGATACGGCTCGGTCGGCTATCCGGACGACTTCCAGTCGCTCCCGGTTGGGCTGCCGGGCAACTACGCCGACTCGCTCCGCAACAAGCCGCGCGCGCAGCTCGCCGTCCGGGAGCTCCTCGACAACGTCATCCTCCCCTTCAACCGGAGGAAGGGGTGTCTTCCGGCGCTCCTGGGGGGGCTAGGCTGGAGCCACGGGGGTAATGAAGGCGCCCTCACGCCGGAGGGATACACGAAGTTCTACGCGTGGCTGAACCGTCTCGCCGACGGGGAGATGGCGAAGGTGGCGGGCGCGCTCGACGAGCTGGGGCTCACGGAGAGCACGCTGGTGGTGCGCTGCGCCGACCACGGCGAGATGGGGATGTCGCACGGCCTGCGGGAGAAGGTCTACAACGCCTACGAAGAGACCATCCACGTCCCGCTGGTGTTCTCCAACCCCGTCGCCTTCCCCGAGCCCGTGTCCACCCCCGCGCTCGCGTCGCTGGTGGACCTGCTCCCCACGCTGGCCGCGATCGCGGGTGTCCCCGCGCCCGACGGCATCGCGGGGGTGGACCTCACCCCGGTGCTGGCCGGTGAGGCCGCGTCGGTGCAGGACGGCATCGTCTGGGCGTACGACGACTTCGCGGGCGTGTTTCCCCTGATCGCCAACAAGCTGCGGGCGCTGCGCACGGAGCGGTGGACCTACGTGGTCTACTTCAGCCCGCTCGACGCGCCGTTCGAGTTCGAGCTCTACGATCTGGAGGCCGATCCGGATCAGATGCACAACCTGCTGAACCCGCTGAAGGTGTCGATGGAGCTGTGGGAGGAACTGCACGGGCAGCTCACCGACCTCGCGCGGCAGAAGGGAACGCTGCCGCCGCAATGGCCGAAGCCCGACCCGTCGCTACTCACGGTACCGCCCCTGCCCACCCCGCTCGCCGCCGGCGTGGTGGGATGGGACCCGGTGCTGAACGGGAAGTGACCGTCGGCCAGCATCCGGCCGCCGATGCGCAGGGCGCGCGCCTTGCTGCCTGTCTCACCACCCGGCTTCTTCCGATTTCCATTCCCACACCGCGGAGCATGCCCGAACCCGTCACCCCCGCTGCACCCACCGCGCACGCCGACACCTTCGCGCGCGACCACCTGCCGCCGCGCGAGCTGTGGCCGGTGCTCGACCTCTCCGGCGTGCCGCACCTGGCGGAGCGCGCGCGCATCAACGCCGCCACCGAGCTCCTCGACGCGACGGCGGCCGCGGGACACGCCGACCGCCCGGCGCTGATCGCCCCCGGTGTCCGCTGGACGTACGCGGAGCTGACGGAGCGGGCGAACCGCATCGCGGGGGTGCTGCGGGGCGAGCTGGGGCTGGTGCCGGGCAATCGCATGCTGCTGCGCGGCTACAATGGCCCGTGGATGTTCGCCGCGTGGTTCGGCGTGCTGAAGGCGGGCGGGATCGTGGTGGCGACCATGCCGCTGCTGCGCGCCCGCGAGCTGACGGCGATCATCGACAAGGCCCGGGTGCGCTTCGCCCTGTGCGACGCGCGGCTGGCGGAGGCGCTCGACGAGGCAGCGGCGGCGTCGCCATCCCTGGAGCGCACCCTGCTGTTCGGCTCCGCGGCGGACGGGTCGCTCGACCGGCTGGCGGCGCGGCAGCCGTCCTCGTTCGACGACGTCGAAACGGCGGCGGACGACGTCGCCATCATCGCCTTCACCTCCGGGACGACGGGGACGCCGAAGGGGACGATGCACTGCCACCGCGACCTGCTGGCGTCGGCGGACACCTTCGGCGCGCAGGTGCTGCGGCCGGAGCCGGACGACGTGTTCTGCGGGTCGCCGCCGCTGGCGTTCACCTTCGGGCTGGGGGGCTACGCGCTCTTCCCCATGCGCGTGGGCGCGGCGACGCTGATGCTGGAGCAGGCCTCGCCGCCGCAGCTCCTGCAGGGGATCCAGGACTTCGGCGCCACTGTGCTCTTCACCGCGCCCACCGCGTACCGCGCGATGGCGGGGCTGGCGCAGGACTACGACCTCGCGTCGCTGCGGAAGTGCGTCTCGGCCGGCGAGACGCTCCCCGCGGCGACGTTCGAGGCGTGGCGCGCGGCGACGGGCTTGAGCATCATCGACGGGATCGGGTCCACGGAGATGCTGCACATCTTCATCAGCTCGCAGGGCGACGAGATCCGTGCGGGCTCCACGGGGCGCGTGGTCCCCGGCTACCGCGCGCGGGTGGTGGACGATGCCGGGCGCGAGGTGCCGGTCGGCGAGGTCGGGCGGCTGATGGTGCAGGGGCCGACCGGATGCCGCTACCTGGCGGACGAGGAGCGCCAGCGCGGCTACGTGCAGGACGGATGGAACGTGACCGGCGACACCTACCGGATGGACGCGGACGGCTACTTCTGGTACCAGGCGCGCAACGACGACATGATCATCTCGTCGGGCTACAACATCGCGGGGCCGGAGGTGGAGAACTGCCTGCTGGAGCACCCGGCCGTGCTGGAGTGCGCCGTCGTCGCCGCGCCGGACGAGGAGCGCGGCAACGTGGTGAAGGCCTTCGTGGTGCTCCGCGACGGCACCGCACCGGGAGACGAGATGGTGAAGGCGCTGCAGGACTTCGCCAAGAGCCGCATCGCCCCCTACAAGTACCCGCGCCGCGTGGAGTTCGTCGCCGCGCTCCCCCGCACGCAGACCGGCAAGCTGCAGCGCTTCCGCCTGCGCGAGCAGGAGGCGCGGCCGTGACGGCGATTCTCTACTCCTCGAAGAGCCCTTCCAGCACGAATGTCATCCTGAGCGCCGCCGTCGCGCGCTTTCCGCCGGCCCGGTGGCCCTCTCCCTGGCGCTTCGCGCCGGTCCCTCCCCCAAACTGCTGGGGGAGGGACGGGCTCGCTGCGCTCGTACGCGCATGCCGCGGCTCCGGTGGCGGGGGGCCGGGCAGGTGCGCCCCCGCGCCATGTCATCCTGAGCGCCGCCGCTGCGCGAATCCCGCCGCAACACCGAGCTTCGGCGGCGGCCGAAGGACCTGTAGCCGCAGCCGCGACTCCGTTCTTGCGCGCTTCGGAGGCCGATTCCGACGGTCGGCGATAGAGCGGATTGCGGAATGTTCCAGAGCCAGCCCCAGCTCAGCGCCCTCTCCGGCTCGCTTAGGCTCGCCACCTCTCCCGTACCGGGAGAGGTTGGATTCCTCCATCGCCTGCGCGACCCGGACCGGCAACGCTACCGCTGACGTCGCACGAGCGCGTGCAGGCCGCATCCATGCCGCGGCGACCCACCCTCGCCCGGTACGGGAGAGGGATTGCGCTCTAAGGCGCAGGGAGAGGGCGCCACGGTCGCGGATGCTCGACGAGCTCCAGAGCCGAGAGAAAACCGATCTAGATTCTTCGGCCTGCGACGTCTTGCGCATGCGGATGCTCACGCTTGGTCGGCCTCAGGATGACATCGTTGGGGTGCGCGCGTGGAAAACGGAGAATCATCGCGCACTGATGTCGGGGAGGCCGTCATGAGCGGCGGGCTACCCGAGATCCTCCAGCCCGAAGGGTGGGCGCCGGCGATGGGGTACGCGAACGGCGTCGCGGCGGAGGGGAGGATGGTGTTCGTGGCCGGGCAGGTGGGGTGGAACCCGGAGACGGGCGCGTTCGAGACGGACGACTTCGCGGCGCAGGCGGGGCAGGCGCTGCGCAACGTCGCCCGCGTGCTGGCCGAGGCGGGCGCGAAGCCGCGCCACGTGGTACGGATGACGTGGTACCTGACGGATCGGCGGGAGTACCTCGACTCCGCCCGCGCCCTCGGCGCCGCCTATCGCGAGGTATTCGGCCGCCACTTCCCCGCGATGGCGGCGGTGATCGTCGCCGGCCTGGTGGAGGAGCGCGCCAAGGTCGAGATCGAAGCGACGGCTGTCATCCCCTAAAGACAACGGCCGTTTAACGACAATATGCAGAGGCTTACAACCGATTGCATAACGCAATCAGAACCGCGCGGATGTGCCGCGTAAGGAAAGGAAGTGGGTATGGCTAAGCTCGTGTTCGGAATGAACCAGTCCCTGGACGGCTACGTCGACCATATGGCGTTTGCGCCAGGCCCCACGCTCTTCCGCCACTTCATCGAGGAGGCTCAGGGGCAGGCGGGCAGTGTGTACGGTCGCCGAATGTATGAGATCATGCGTTACTGGGACGACGATCATCCTGAATGGAATGCAGAGGAACACGCCTTCGCGGCGGCGTGGCGGAACCAGCCGAAATGGGTCGTCTCGCGCTCGTTGAAGTCGGTCGGCCCCAACGCCAGCCTTGTTGAAGATGACCTTGAGGGCGCGATCCGCGAGCTGAAGGCCGAGCGCGACGGGGAGATCGAAGTTGCTGGCCCGGACTTGGCGCAAAGCCTGACCAAACTTGGCCTGATCGATGAGTATCGAATCTACTTGCACCCCGTCGTGCTTGGTCACGGCAAGCCATATTTCGCCGGACCCCGGCCGCCGCTCCGCCTTACGGCTAATGATCGGATTGGCGAGGATGTGATCAGGTTGACCTACGTTCCTGCTTAATCTCGCGACTCGCCGGATGGAAATCGCCGCTGAAGTCTGGTCTTGGGACGACGTTGCTAGGCAACCTGATGGTTGCTAATCGGCCACTGGCGACACCGCCAGTCCTTGCCATTCCAATTTCGCGGCTGCTCTTACTGTCG
>DASYJZ010000175.1:0-6714 GCA_035995965.1 Longimicrobium sp.
ATCGAGCGCGCCGTCTGGATCGCGCTGCGGCCGCGGGCGGACGGCCAGGTCTCGGTCCATTCGCTCGACTTCGGCGAGACGGCGACCTTCGCGCTGGAGCCGCTGGAGCGCGGCGGGCCGGAGTGGAGCGAGTACCTCAAGGCGACCGCCTGGGCGCTGGCGCAGGCGGGGCACAGCCTTACGGGGTGGGAGGGGGTGATGGCGAGCGACGTCCCCATCGGCGCCGGCCTCTCCTCCAGCGCCGCGCTGGAGCTGGCGACGGCGCGGGCGTTCGCCGCGGTCTCGGGGATGGTTTGGGATGCGGGGGCCATGGCGCGGCTCGCCCAGCTCGCGGAGAACCGCTGGGTGGGCGTGAACTGCGGGATCATGGACCAGATGATCTCGGCCGCGGGCGAGGAGGGGCACGCGGTGCTGATCGACTGCCGCTCACTCAAGACCCGCCCGGTGCCGCTCCCTCGCGGCACGGTGGTGGTGATCCTGGACACCGCCACGCGCCGGGGGCTGGTGGACTCCGCCTACAACCAGCGGCGGCGGCAGTGCGAGGCGGCGGCGGCGTTCTTCGGCGTCCCCGCACTGCGCGACGTCGCGTCCGAAGCGTTCGAGGCCGCCGCCGGCGGGCTGGACGAGGAGACAGCCCGCCGCGCGCGCCACGTCGTCACCGAGAACGCGCGGACGCTCGTCGCCGCCGAGGCCATGCGCGCCGGCAACGCCGCCGCCCTCGGCGAGCTGATGAATGCGAGCCACGCCAGCCTCCGCGACGACTTCGAGGTGTCCAGCCCCGCGCTCGACGCGGTAGTGGAGATCGCCCGCGCCCGTCCGGGGTGCTACGGCGCGCGGATGACCGGCGCGGGCTTCGGCGGCTGCGCCGTCGCGCTGGTCGACCGCCCCCGCAGCGCCGCCTTCGTCCGCGACGTCGCCGCCGAGTACGAGCGCCGCACCGGCCTCGTCCCGCAGATCTACGTCACCGGCGCCAGCGCCGGCGCCGAGGTGAGGCAACAGAATGGTTTCACGCAGAGGGACCAGAGGAACCAGAGAACGTCCTCCGGTTCCTCTGGTCCCTCTGCGTGAAACCGTCTTACCAAAGGTGAGCGAATGCCCCGCCTGACGCGCATCCTCCTGCTGGCCCTCGTGCTTGCCGTGCCCGCCGCCGCCCGTGCGCAGCGCACCGATGCGCCTGTCGCGGCCACGCGGCGCGCCTACGTCGATCGCGAGGGGGTCATCCGCTGGGCGGACACGCGCGAGGAGGTGCGGCTCTTCGGCGCGAACTACGCCATCGCCTCGTCCTCGGACTACCGCGCGGCCGGGTACCTCACCACGGACCGCAAGCGGCTGATCGACGACGACGTGGCCCACTTCGCCCGCATGGGGTGGAACGGGATGCGGCTGGCGTTCTGGGGCGACTGGCAGGCGTCCGACCGTGCGGGAAACCTCATCGCCAACGACCACCTGGACCTGCTCGACTACCTCGTCGCCAGGGCGCGCGAGCGCGGCATCTACATCCTCTTCAACCCCATCCACACCTACCACGCCGGCTGGCCCGACGCGATGGGCGACACCTTCCCCGGGTTCGCCGCGCACACGCCCAAGGACAAGCTCGGCACCGACTCCGCCGCCATCGCCGCGCAGGTGAACTACCTCGGGCAGATCCTGCGGCACGTGAACCCGTACACGGGCGTGGCGCTGAAGGACGAGCCGGCGATCCTCTTCATCGAGATGATCAACGAGCCGGTGCACCACCCCGAGGACCTCGCGGGCTCCGTGCGCTACATCGACGCGCTGGCGGGGGCGGTGCGGGCGACGGGGAGCCGCGCGATCCTCTTCCACAACGTGAGCCAGGACTTCCGCATCGCCGAGGCGATCCGCCGCTCCACGGTTCAGGGGGCGAGCTTCGGCTGGTACCCGACGGGGCTGAACTCCGGCCACGAGCTGCGCGGCAACACCCTGCGCACCGTCGACGACTATCCCCGGCTGCGCACCCCCGAGCTCGCGGGGCGCCCGCGTCTGGTCTACGAGTTCGACTCAGCCGACCAGCTCACCGGAACTATGTATCCGGCGATGGTGCGTGCCTTCCGCCAGGGCGGCGTGCAGCTCGCGGCGATGTTCGCGTACGACATGCTGGAGACGGCGTCGCGCAACCTGGGATGGCAGACGCACCGCCTGAACCTGGTCTACACGCCGCGCAAGGCGATGAGCGCCGTGATCGCCGCCGAGGCCATGCGCCGCCTCCCCCGCGGCGGCGACTACGGCCCGTACCCGCAGAACCGGAGCTTCGGCCCCTTCCGCGTGAGCTACGAGGAAGACCTGGGGGAGATGGTCACCCCCGACGCCTTCCTCTACACGGGGACCACGCGCACTGCGCCGCCGCACCCCGAGCAGTTCCAGCGCGTCGCCGGCGTCGGCTCGTCCCCCGTCGTCGGCTACGAGGGCGAAGGCATCTACTTCCTCGACAAAGTTCGGGATGGCGTCTGGCGGCTGGAGGTCTACCCCGACGCCGTGGACGTGGACGAGCCCTTCGCCATGCAGCGCCGCGACAGGATCGTTACGCGCGCCATCTACCGCGCCTGGCCGATGCACGTCGCCCTCCCGGACCTCGGCGCATCGTTCTCGGTCGAATCCATCGCCGCCGGCAACCCGTCCCCGTCGCGCGCCGAGGGCGGCACCTTCACCGTGCGGCCGGGCGTCTACGTGCTCTCCGCTCACGGAGCGGTGGACCGCGCGACCCTCCCCATGCGCCTCGGCGTGCTGCGGTTCGACGAGTTCCACGCGCCGAAGCCGGACCCGCTCCCGGTGCGCGTGGTGCACGACGCGCCGCCGC
The DNA here is from genome assembly GCA_035995965.1 of Longimicrobium sp. Lineage (GTDB taxonomy): Bacteria > Gemmatimonadota > Gemmatimonadetes > Longimicrobiales > Longimicrobiaceae > Longimicrobium. Next base: position 2,816 of record DASYJZ010000175.1, read on the forward strand.
AGCACCTCGTCGGACGGGCGATCGAGATCGACGCCCGCGTGGTTGCCGACGCGCGGCCGGACTCGGTGGTGCTCTGGATCCGCCCCACCGGCACCGGCGGGTTCCGCCCCTTCGCCATGCGTCCCGTGGGCGCGTACGGCTACCGCGCCTCCATCCCCGCCGACGCGCTGCGCGAGGGCCCGCACGAGTACGTGGTCGGCGTGCGCACGGGCGACTCCACCGTCACGTATCCCGAGGGCCTCCATCGCGCCCCGTCCGACTGGGACTTCCAGGCCGAGCGTGTCTGGCGCACGACGCTGGTGCGCCCCGAGGTGCCGCTGCGCCTCCTGCGCCCGGCGGAGGACGCGCCCTTCCTCGCCTTCTCCCGCATCGGGGACGGCTATCGGCAGGGGATCTTCCGCATCGCCACCTCCTCCGCGTCGGGCGAGCCGGCGTTCCACCTGGAGCTCCCAGTGGGCGTCGACGGGATCAACCCGGAGGACTACACCGCGTCGCTGGTGGTGAAGGACCGCATCGCGACGCGCCAGGAGACCGTCTCCCGTGCGACGGGCGTGCGCGTCCGCCTGCGCGGAGTCGGCCCGCGGCAGCGCCTGCACCTGACGCTGATGGAGAAGGACGGCACGAGCTGGAGTGCCCCCGTAGACGCGGACTCGACGTGGTCGGAGCGCACCATCCCGCTCGCCGATTTCCGCATCGCGCGGGGCGTGATGCTGCCGCAGGGCTACCCCGGCACCTGGAGCTACTGGGTGGACCCGCCCGCGGGGCGAGGTGGGGCGGGGGACACCATCCGCCTCGCCGACGTGGAGCGGCTGCAGCTCTCCCTGCGGCGCGAGGCGGGCCTCCAGGTCCGCGCCGGGACCTACGGCGTCGAGGTCGAGTCGGTCGCGCTGGTGTTCGAGTGATGGCGCGCCTCGGACGCGCGCCTGGGACGGGGTCGCAGATCACTCTGGATTCGTGATGAGACGCAGAGACTTCATCGGGAGCATGGTCGCCGCGGGGGCGTCCGCCGTCGTCGTCGGCGGGGGACCGGAGACGGCGTGGGCGCAGCCGCCAGGTGGGCACAGGACGCGGCTGGACGGAGGGTGGCGCTTCCATCTCGGCGACGTGCCGGGCGGCGAGCGGCCGGGGCTGGACGACGGCGCCTGGGAGCGCGTGACGCTGCCGCACACCGCGCGCATCGAGGCGCTGGTCACCGGCGAGCCCGGCTCGCCCACGCACCAGTGGCAGGGCACCTGCTGGTACCGCCTCCCGCTGCGGGTGGACGCGGACGCCGCCGGGAAGAAGGCGTTCCTGGAGTTCGAGGCCGCGATGAACGTGGCCGACGTCTGGCTCGATGGCACGCCGGTCGGCCGGCACCTGGGGGGATGGCTCCCGTTCGTGCTCGACGTCACCGACCGCGTCCGCCCGGGGCGCGAGTCGGTGCTGGCCGTGCGCCTGGACAACCGCGACAACCCCGTCACCGGCCCCAAGCCGCTGCACCTGCTCGACTTCAACCCCTACCACGGGCTCTACCGCTACGTCCACCTCATCGTCAAGGACCCGCTGCACGTCACCCACCCCCTCCTGGCCGGGCGCCCGGCGAGCGGCGGCGTCTTCGTCACCTATCCCCGCGTGTCGGTGGAGTCGGCGGTGGTGCGCGTGCAGACGCACGTGCGCAACGACCACGGCGCCGCGCGCACCTTCCGCGTCCGCACCACGCTCATCGGTCCCGACGGCGCCGTCGCCGCGAGCGAGTCGTCCGCGCCGGCCACGCTGCGCGGCGGGAGCGACACGGAGGTGGTGCAGGAGATCACGGTGCGATCGCCGAAGCTGTGGAGCCCGCGCGGGCCGCACCTCTACACCGTCCGCACCGAGGTCGTGAGCGCGGGCCGCGTCGTCGATGCCGAGCGCACCCGCGTGGGGATCCGCCGCATCTCCATCACCCGCGACGGCTTCCGCATCAACGGCGAGCAGGCCTTCCTGCGCGGCACCAACCGGCACCAGGAGTATCCGTACGTCGGCTACGCCGTCCCCGAGGCGGCCCAGTACCGCGACGCGAGGAAGATCAAGGAAGCGGGGTTCGACTACGTCCGCCTCTCGCACTACGCCCACGCGCCGGCGTTCATGGACGCCTGCGACGAGCTGGGGCTGGTGGTGATGAACAGCATCCCCGGCTGGCAGTACTTCGGCACCGACCCGGCGTTCGCCGAGCTGCAGTACCGCAACTGCCGCGACCTGGTGCGCCGCGACCGCAACCGCCCGTCCGTCATCCTCTGGGAGGTGTCGCTGAACGAGACGGCCATGCCGCCCGAGTTCATCGCCCGCACGCACGCCATCGCCCACCAGGAGTACCCGGGCGACCAGTGCTACACCTGCGGGTGGACGCCGGGATACGACGTGTTCATCCAGGCGCGCCAGCACGGCGGCTGCACCCGGGAGACGGCGCACCCCTGCGTGGTCAGCGAGTACGGCGACTGGGAGTACTACGCGATGACCGCGGGGCTGAACCAGGAATCGTGGAGCGGCCTGACGCCGGCGGAGAGCAGCAGCCGCCAGCTCCGGTGGCAGGGTGAGCGCGCGCAGCTCCAGCAGGCGGCCAACTTCCAGGAGGCGCACAACGACAACCGCGCCACCGCCGCCTTCGCCGACGGCCTGTGGGTGATGTACGACTACAACCGGGGATACGCTCCCGACCTCGAGTCGTCGGGGTGCATGGACATCTTCCGGCTGCCGAAGTACGCGTACCACTTCTTCCGCAGCCAGCGCCCGCCGGCGGAGCGCCTCGCCGGCGCCGCGACCGGCCCGATGGTGTTCGTCGCCAGCGAATGGACCGCGTCATTCCCCACCGACGTGCGCGTCTTCAGCAACTGCGACGAGGTGGAGCTGCGGCTGAACCGCGCGGTGGTGGAGCGCCGCCGCCCCGACCGGGGCCGCATGAGCGCGCACCTCGCCCACCCGCCCTTCACCTTCCGCCTGGGCCGCTTCACCCCGGGCGCGCTGGAGGCCGTCGGCTTCGTCGGCGGAGAGGCGGCGGCGCGCCACGTCGTCCGCACGCCGGGGCCGGTCGAGCGGATGAGGCTCTCCATCGACCTCTCCGGCCGCGCTGCTTCGTCGACGGAGAAGGACGTGCTCTTCTGCCACGCCTCGCTGCGGGACGCGGCGGGGACGGTGGTCGCGGACGCGTGGGAGAACGTCGCCTTCGGCGCCACCGGCGGCGCGGCCCTGGTCGGCGCGAACCCGTTCTCCAGCGACGCCGGGATCGCCAGCATCCTCCTGCAGACGGAGCCCGGGGCGCCCGCGGCGTCCGTGTACGCGCTCGCCGTGGTCCGCGGAGCCGGCGGCGTCCGCGTCCTGGGCGCCTCTACCGGCCTCGCCGGGCCACCGCCCGCCCTCGAGCTGCGCTACACCACGGACGGGAGCGCGCCCGGGCCGGGATCGAGGCTCTACGCCGCGCCGGTGGCGGACGGCGGCCGCGTGCGGGCGGCGCTGGTCGCCGGCGGGCGGGTGGTGGCGGCGCTCGACGAGGGGGCGGAGAAGTTCCGCGTCCGCGGGAGCGGCCCCCCCGACGCGCGGGAGCCCTTTCGTCACGGCTGAGGCTATCCTCTACGAGTGGAACCGTTTCCACACGGAGATTGGACGAAACGTTGTTGACACGGAAAGTTTACGTGATTACGATAATCCCGATCCCAGCCCCACCGCGTCGCACACTCGCCGCACTCCCGTCCCGCACCCCGCGAAGCGTCTGCCGGTCCGTCGAACCCTGGTGGCATCCTGGTCCGAGGGAATTTGTCCGGTTCGTTGACAAAGAGAAGATCCGCCGCCCTTCGGCCCCTCGCCGGGCGAAGCAGGCACCGTCGGGCGTAATTTGTTGGTAGTCTTGACAAACTGGGACGGCCGGGCCGCCGCGCGGCGGCTTCCGG
>DASYJZ010000176.1:0-3875 GCA_035995965.1 Longimicrobium sp.
CCCGTGGACCGATGGGGTACCCGGGGTGAAGCGCGGAGGCACCCTGCAGCGGCCGGGCCACGGCCCATCGCGTGCCTCCACGGCCTCGGCCGCGGTGCAGGCTGCAGTCCGCGAAGGCGGACCTTCGTGTGGTTGTTGCAGCGAGTTCATTCGCCCCGCCACGGGCGATGATGCTTCTCGATGGATGATCGAAATGACCGTAGCACATGAGATTGAGACGGTTCGCACCGGGCGCTTCGGGGAGTACGGCGGCCGCTTCGTTCCCGAGACGCTGATCGCGGCGCTCGACGAGCTGACCGGCGTGTACGCCGCCGCGCAGGCCGATCCCGCCTTCTGGGAGGAGCTGAACGCGCTCTGGCGCGACTTCGTGGGGCGCCCCACCCCCCTCTACCGGGCCCGCCGCCTGGGCGAGGCGTGCGGCGGCGTGGACGTCTGGCTCAAGCGCGAGGACCTGAACCACACCGGCGCGCACAAGATCAACAACTCGCTGGGCCAGGTGCTGCTCGCCCGCCGCATGGGGAAACAGCGCATCATCGCCGAGACCGGGGCGGGGCAGCACGGCGTCGCCACCGCCACGGCGTGCGCCCTCTTCGGGCTCGGCTGCATCGTCTACATGGGCGAGGAAGACGTGCGCCGCCAGGCGCTGAACGTCTACCGCATGCACCTGCTGGGCGCCGAGGTGCGCCCCGTGGGCAGCGGCACCCGCACCCTCAAGGACGCCACCAACGAGGCCATCCGCGACTGGGTGACCCACGTGGGCGACACGCACTACATCATCGGCTCGGTGGTCGGTCCCGACCCGTATCCCCGCATGGTGCGCGACTTTCAGTCGGTGATCGGCCGCGAGACGCGCGCGCAGCTCCTGGAGGCCGAGGGGCGGCTCCCGGCGGCGGTGGTGGCGTGCGTGGGCGGCGGCTCCAACGCCATCGGCATGTTCCACCCCTTCGTGGACGACGCCGGGGTGGAGCTGGTGGGGATCGAGGCGGCCGGCGAGGGGGTCGACTCGGGGCGCCACGCCGCCACGCTCACCCGCGGAAAGCCGGGGGTGCTGCACGGCTGCCTCAGCTACCTGCTGCAGGACGGCCACGGCCAGGTGGCCCCCGCGCACTCCGTCTCCGCCGGGCTCGACTATCCCGGCGTGGGGCCGGAGCATTCCTTCCTCAAGGACAGCGGGCGCGCGCGCTACCACTCGGTGACCGACGCCGAGGCGCTCGACGCCTTCCAGCGGCTGGCGCGGCTGGAGGGGATCATCCCCGCGCTCGAGTCGGCCCACGCCGTCGCCTGGCTGCTGCGCGACGGCGTGCGCTGGAAGGGGAGCGGCCCGGTGGTGGTCTGCCTCTCCGGCCGCGGCGACAAGGACGTGGCCCAGGTGGCGGAGCTCGCCGGGTGAGCGCGCCGGGGCCCGCGCGGCACGGGACGGAAGGAAAGGCGCGCAACCGGGAACAAATGCGTTGTGGGAACGGCCGCCGGGCGTTAAGCTTGGCGCCTGATCCCCCGACCCCCGCCCGCCGGTCCCGATGACGGAAACCACCGCCCTCGCCGCCCCATTCCCGAGCCGCGTCCGCTGGTCCGCATGACCGAAACCACCCTCACAGCCGCCACGCCCCGCGACCCCGCCGCCCCCTCCGCCGACGAAGCGGAGCTGCGCGCGGCGGTGCACGGCACCCTGCGCGGCATCGCCAAGGCGTGGCGCGCGCACCTGCTGTACGAGGGGAACAGCCCGGCGCTGGACCGCATCGTGGAGCAGCTGCGCGAGACGCTGGGCGAAACCTTCGCGCGCCTCCCCTTCTTCACCGTGGCGGTGGAGGAGCGCGAGCTGCACTTCAACAGCCTCCCCGTCTACCAGGGCGACGACGCGGGGCTGGACCGCGCGGGGCACGCGCGCGAGGGGGGCTTCCGCGAGAACCTGGCGTTCGCGATGTACCGCGACGGGCTGCGCGAGGTGAGCTTCCACAAGGGGTTCGAGCGCGAGGAGCTGGACGCCTTCCTGGGGGTGCTGGCCCGCGTGGCCCGCGTGCGCGACGAGCAGGACGACCTGCTCACCCTGCTCTGGGACCGCGACTGGTACCACCTCCGCTACCGCTACGTCGAGGGCCTCCCCGAGGGCACCGTCCTCCCCGCGCCCACCGGCGAGCAGCCGGAGCAGGCGCGCTTCGAGCTCGCCGAGGAGCAGGAGGAGGTGCGCGACGCCCCGCGGCCGAGCCCCGACGAGTTCCGCGGCGCGCTCTACTTCCTGGACGCCGACGAGCTGCGGCGCCTGGAGTTGGAGCTGCAGCGGGAGATGCGCCGCGACGTGTGGACCGACGTGCTGAACGCGCTCTTCGACCGCGTGCAGGACAGCGGGCCGCTGCGGCAGGAGCAGATCGTGGGGATCCTGGGCGACCTCCTCCCCACGCTGCTGGGCTCGGCCCGGCTCGACACCGCCGCGCTCCTCCTCTCGGAGCTGGTCGGGATCGCCACCGGCGGGCAGCGGCTGGCGGTGCCGGTGATGCGGCAGATCCGCGCGCTCTTCGACCAGCTCGCCGACCCCTCCACGGTGGCGGAGCTGGTGCGCACGGTGGAGGAGTCCGGCGGCGCGGTGGACGAGAAGAGCCTGAGCACGCTCCTCTCCTACTTCCCCCCCGAGGCGCTGGGGCCGCTGCTGCAGGTCGCCGAGACCAGCGCCTCGCCCGCGGTGCGGCGCACCGTGCAGGCTGCCGCCGAGCGGCTGGCCGGGAGCGCGCGCGAGCATGTCGCCCGCCTGCTGCTGCACCACGACGCCGCCATCGCCGCCGGGGCCGCGCGCCTGGTGGGCCGGGTGCGCATCCAGACCGCGGCGGGCGACGTGGCCCGCCTGCTGCGCCGCCCCGAGGCGGCCACGCGGCTGGCGGCGATCGAGGCGCTGCAGGAGCTGCGCTCCACCAACGCCAGCGAGGCGCTGGAGGCGGCGCTGGAGGACGGCGACCGCGAGGTGCGCGTCGCCGCGGCCCGCGCCCTGGCCGCGGTGCGCTACGCGCCGGCCCGGGCGAAGCTGGAGGCCGCCCTCGACGGCAAGCGGCTGCGCGACGCCGACCTCACCGAGCGCATCGCCTTCTTCGAGGCGTACGGCGGCCTCGCGGGGGCGGACGGGGTGCCGGTGCTGGAGCGCATCCTGAACGGGCGCAGCTGGCTGGGGCGGCGCGAGAGCGCCGACACCCGCGCCTGCGCCGCGCTGGGGCTGGGGCGCATCCGCCACCCCGCCGCCGAGAAGGCGCTGAACGGCGCCGCCGCAGACCCCGACCCGGTGGTGCGCAGCGCCGTGGGGCGCGCCCTCAAGTCCATCCGCCAGTGAGCGACACCCTGATCCCCGGCGGCGAGGCCGCGCGCGCCTCCACGCAGCCCTCGCCCGCGCTCAGCGCCGAGGACCGCGACCTGCAGCGGCGCGGGCGCGACCTCCTCTTCGCGCTGGCCGGCGCGCTCCGGGCGCTGCAGCTCTACCCGCTGGAGAACCAGGGGGTGGTGCACGCGCTGGAGGAGCTGGAGGCCGCCGCCGCGTCGCTGCTCGGCGACGAGAGCGAGATCGTGGTGCGCTACGTGGCCGACTTCTTCTTCGTCAACGACGTGCGGCTGCGGGTGGACCTGGCCAGCTACGCCACCTACGGCCAGGTGGCGCGCGCCCTGTCGCGCCACCGCATCGGGCAGCTCGAGGTGTTCCGGGGCGCCGAGCGGGGCGAGTGGACGGCGCTGCTCTCGCTGGTGAACGGCGACCCGGCCGACGAGGACCCCTTCGGCGTCTTCTTCGAGCGGCTGGGTCGCACCGCGGTGCTGCACCTGGCCGTGGGCCCCGACCGCGAGGGCGAGCCCGACCCCACCGGCGACCGCGCGCGGCAGATCGCCAAGCGCACCTACGCGCAGAC
>DASYJZ010000177.1:0-7782 GCA_035995965.1 Longimicrobium sp.
CCTTCCGTTCGCGGCCACGCAGCGTCAGCGCTTCGTGACGATGCGCATCCCGTTCGGCGCGACGCCCGGCCGCGGCTCTGGCGCTCGCTTCGGCTCCGGCTTGCGCGTGGGCTCGGTCTTCGCCGCGTCCGCCGGCCTCCCCTGCCCCGGCGGTCGGGCGTCGCCGGCGGACGCGTCCTTCATCGACAGCGCGATCCGCCGGCGCTGCACGTCGACGGAAAGGACGCGCACGGTCACGCGCTCACCCGGCTTCACCACCTCGTTCGGGTCCTTCACGAAGCGGTTCGATAGATGGGAGACGTGCACCAGGCCGTCCTGGTGCACGCCCACGTCCACGAAGGCGCCGAAGGCCACCACGTTCGTCACCGTCCCCTGCAGCACCATCCCCTCCTTGAGGTCTTCGATCTTCTGCACGTCGTCGCGGAAGGCGGGGGCCTCGAAGGCCTCGCGCGGGTCGCGGCCGGGCTTGCGCAGCTCGCCCAGGATGTCGTGCAGCGTCGGCAGCCCCACCTCGTCCCCGACGTACTTCGTCGGCTCGATGCGGATGATCGCGGGCCCGTTGCCGACCAGCGACCCCAGCGGCACTCCCACGTCCGCGGCGATGCGCTCCACCAGCGCGTACCGCTCCGGGTGGACGGCGCTCGCGTCCAGCGGGTGCTCGCCGCCGCGCACGCGCAGGAAGCCGGCGGCCTGAACGAAGGTCTTCGGCCCCAGCCCCGCCACCTTCGTCACCGCGGCGCGGGAGCGGAAGGGGCCGTGCGCGTCGCGGTGGCGGACGATCTTCTGCGCCACCGTGGGCCCGATCCCCGCCACGTAGCCGAGGAGCGCGGGGGAGGCGGTGTTCAGCTCCACGCCCACGCGGTTCACGCAGCTCTCCACCGTCTCGTCCAGCCGGCGCTTGAGCTTCACCTGGCTGACGTCGTGCTGGTACTGGCCCACGCCGATGGACTTGGGGTCGATCTTCACCAGCTCCGCCAGCGGGTCCTGCAGCCGCCGGGCGATGGAGACGGCGGAGCGCAGCGTGAGGTCCAGCTCCGGCAGCTCCTCGCGCGCCAGGTCGCTCGCCGAGTAGACCGACGCGCCAGACTCGTTCACCATCACCACCACCGGGCGGCGGTCGGCCGGGAGCTCGCGCACCACCTCCTTCACCAGCTTCTCCGTCTCGCGGCTGGCGGTGCCGTTGCCCACGGCGACCAGCTCCACCCGGTGCTCCTCCAGCAGCCGCGCCAGGTCGCGCTTCGCCCGGTCCTCCTGGTGCAGGTAGACGTGCCCCGTCGTGACCAGCGCGCCGGTGTCGGAGACCACGGCCAGCTTGCACCCGGTGCGGTAGCCGGGATCGACGCCGAGGACGCTGCGCCCACCGGCCGGCGGCGCCAGCAGCAGCGCCTCCATGTTCCTGCCGAAGATGGCGATCGCCTCCTCGTCCGCGCGCGTCTTGAGCTCCATCCGCACCTCGACCTCGACGGAGGTGGAGATCAGGCGGCGGTAGGCGTCCTCCACCGCATCGCCCATCTGCTCCGGCGCGCGGTGCCCGGCCGTGTGCTTCCGCCGCAGCGCGGCGACGATCTCGTCGTCGGGTGCGACGATGCGCGCGATGAGGAACTCCTCCGCCTCGCCGCGGCGGACGGCGAGCACGCGGTGGCCGGGGAGCGACTTCACCGGGCCGGAGAAGTCATAGTAGTCCTGGAACTTGCTGACCTCCTTCTCCTTGCCGCGGGCGGCGCGGCTCTCCATCACCCCCTTCTCCCACACGCGCTCGCGCACGTACGCCCGCGTCTGCGCGTCGTCCGCCACGCGCTCGGCGACGATGTCGCGCGCACCCGCCAGCGCCTCGTCGGCGGACGCGACCCCCTTCTCCGCGTCGACGTACGCCGCCGCGGCCGCGCGCAGCTCCGCGTCGGAGGTGCGGCCCTCCCAGAGCAGCTCGGCGAGCGGGAGGAGGCCCTTTTCCGCGGCGATGGTGGCGCGGGTGCGGCGCTTGGGCTTGTAGGGGAGGTAGAGGTCCTCGAGCGCCTGCTTGGTCTCGGCGTGGTCGAGGGCGGCCTTCAGCTCGGGGTTGAGCTTCCCCTGCTCGTCGATGGACTTGAGGATGGCGGCGCGGCGCTCGTCCAGCTCGGCCAGGTACTCGTGGCGGTCGCGGACGTCGCGGAGCTGCACCTCGTCCAGCTCCCCCGTGGCCTCCTTCCGGTAGCGCGCGACGAAGGGGATGGTGTTCCCCTCCAGCAGCAGCTCCAGCGCGGCGCGGACCTGTGGAACACGCAGGCCCAGCTCGGATGCGATGCGATCGGCGTACATGACGGACGGTGCGAGAGTGCGAAGGTGCGAAGTGCAAAAGCGACGGCCGCCACGGCGCGGAGGCGGCGTAGCGGCCCAATCTACGGCACGGAGGTGCCGGATTGCAGGTCTTGACAGGGGGAAAACCACCCCGGCTTCTCTCCGCGCCGAGACACGTCCATCGATGCATCGCCTTCACGCACAGGGTCAGGCCGGGATGGGGTCCATTCGGCTACTGCTGCGTGAATCGCACCGTTCGATAGATCTCGAGCTGTCGGTCACGTGCCCTCAGGTTCGAAGACTCACCTTCCAGATAGATCCGCGTACGAGTCTGCCACTGCGCACCCGTATAGAACCTGCCCTCGAACTCATTGTCCCAGAGCTCGGCGACATAACCGCCGATCGTCTCCGAGAAGCGGTTGCGACGTCCTGGCAGAGTCGGAGGAGGTGATCCCACGGGACCGTTCATCGTCACGGTCGCCACTTCCCTGGGGCGATGCTCACCGGTTCCCCACCGTAACGAGCCGCCATCACCGCGGGCGGTGTTTCGTCCAGTCGCCCGCCAGGCGCTGGGAATGCAGAAGGTGAAGCCCTGTGCCGAGATCTGCTGCCATGGCCCTTCCGTAGAGGAGGCAACGGGCACCGTGCAGGGCACCGTCTGGGCTGCTTGAGCGGAACCCTGGCTCGGCGTCCAGGCCGTGAAACCCGCAAGCAGCAAAAGGAGGGAGGTACGCATGGTCACTCGAGGTGTGGGAATGAGGCTCGGCGGAACAACGGACGTTCAAACGTAGGCCTGCGGAGGAATCCACTCAAGCCAGGGTCGCTTCGTTCATAGATGGCTGCTCAGGTGACCGCCGCACCGCTGTTGCCCTCAATCGGAAATAGTAGTTCGTTGCCGTCTGGATCGTCGATCTGGATCGAGTCGTACCCCCACCAGGTTTCCTTGCTGGGAACAGAGCGCTGAGCAAGCTCACGGCGAAGCGCTGCGAGCTCGTCCACGTTCAGCTCGATGAACAGACGCGCCCTGTCCCTGCGCGTGGGGTGCTCACAGAGGATGATCTCGCAGTCTCCGCGATTGACCTGGCAGACCGTTCCCGCGCCGTCGCCTGCATGCCACCGCTTCTCGAAGCCGAGCATGTCGACGTAGAAGCGAAGCGCACGGTTCACGTCGGCAACGAAGAGGACGGGACGCGCGTACCATCCCGTCTGGCTTTTCACGGCAGGGTCCATCATTCGCCTCCTGATCCGCACGACGACACCAGGGTCCCTGCGTGGGCTCGCTCTCCGCACGCAGAAACGCCGCACGGGTCCGGGGCGCGAGCAGGGTACGCGATGAGAAGCGCGCCGGATCAGCTGCCTGTCGGCACTCAGCGCCGAGGCTGGAACAGCTCCACCGGGTTGCCCGACGGGTCGTCGAGAATGACCTGGGCACCGCCCGGCCCGGTCACGATCTCATCCGTGCGGAAAGAGACCCCCGCCCCACGCAGCCGAGCGACTTCCGCGGCGAGATCGTCCACCTCCAGGTGCACCCGGTTCCAGCCGCCCGGCTCCTGGCGGCGACCGTCCGGCAGCGGACGCTTTCCCGAGCTGCCGTCACCGCTGAGCAGAAGGCGCACGCCGTCCCGCACGACCGACGCGAAGGCCGGCGAGGCGTCGTGCTCCACCGTGAAACCGAGGAGCGTCGTATAGAAGCGCATCGCCGCCGGTACGTCGTCGATCATGTAGCGCACGCTGACCGTGGACATCGGGATCTCCTCCTGCAATCGGGCTCGCGGTTGAGCCGCGTGACGACACGACCGCCGCCAGCGCCGCGCGGAGCAGCGGTGGGCGAACGCCATGATCGCGCCCGTAGCTGATTCTTAGGCAGCCGGCAGTGTGGATTGGCGCGCGCCGTCGACAGGCTGCAAAGACTCGCTAGATGGCAGCTCTTAAGAGTTGACTGAGCCGCCTCAGCTCGCGCCGGCCGAGGCCCTGCGCGCGTCGCGGGAGCCCATGCGCCCGCCGACGGCCGCGGCGGCGATCTGCAGCAGCACGAGCCCGGCGACGTAGGCCGTGCCCACGTCCCAACTCTCGGCGCGCAGCGCGGCGCCGGGGAAGAGGTTCAGCAGCACCCAGAGGACCAGGGAGAAGAGGCCCATCGCCACGGCGTGCAGGAGGCCCTTCTCGGCGGCGATGGTGGCGCAGGTGCGGCGCCTGGGCTTGTAGGGGAGATACAGGTCCTCGACCGCCTGCTTGGTCTCGGCGCGGTCGAGGGCGGCCTTCAGCTCGGGCGTGAGCTTCCCCTGCTCGTCGATGGACTTGAGGATGGCGGCGCGGCGCTCGTCCAGCTCGGCCAGGTACTCGTGGCGGTCGCGGCGCCCCAGCGCGGCGCGGACCTGCGGCACGCGCAGGCCCAGCTCGGATGCGATGACTTCTGCGTACATGACGGACGGTGCGAGAGTGCGAAGGTGCGAAGTGCGAAAGCAATGGCCGCCAACCAGCGGCGGCCTGGCGGATCAATCTACAGCGTGGGCGGATGGATCGCAGGCGGCGGCGCTCCCGGAGACAGGTGACCGAGGCCTCCCGGAGAAGTGAAGGACCCGGTGCGACCGGAAGCGGCTGTCGGCCCTGAGAGTGTCCGCGCCGCGGCGTGTTCGGAGCGTCTGGAGGCACGGAGATTGCTCCCGCGGATGTCCCGAAACCGGCCAGGAATTGACCCTGGCCACCCGGACACGATCCGCCGAATCAGGTGTTTCGTGCCGTGGTGCATGGAGCTTTCGAACTGGAGGGCGCCGTCCGCAGCATCGAACATCCACGCCTGTCCCGGGAGGACGTATGAGACGGAAGCTGTTGCTCACCACGGTGTCGTTGCTGGCCTTCAGCGGCGGCCTGACCTTCGCCCGCGCCCAGCAGGAGGTCGAATTGCAACCGCCGGCCTGCGCCAACACCATCTGCGCGGGCGTGACCTCCTGCAACTACAGCGCGGGCTACACCTGCAGCCTCACCTCGAGCTCGTGCACCAACCGGTTCTGCTGAGCAGGGCTACGGCACAGTGAGGTAGCGGTACCGCCGGACGGCGCCCTCCATCCGGCCGAAGCCCCGCGGCGGCGACGGTGAGAACAGCAGATGCGGGCACGGTGCGGGCGGCCCCTCGCCCCGCTGGACCTGCCGCGGACACCGTGAGGCGAACAATGCGTCCACACCTCTCCCCTCCCTCGCGATTCCAGCCCCGGGCGGAGCGCGCGCTGGCTCTGGCTCTCTGCGTGGGCGCCGCCCTGCGCGCGGCTCCGCTCGACGCCCAACGATGGTCGGTCCAGATGGTGAAGGTCACGGACATCGGCCTGGAAGACGGCGATCCCAACCGGGTGTTCGGCGTGATCCAGGACGTGGCGATAGACCGATCGGGAAAGATCTACGTGCTCGACGCGCTGGCCCGCAGCATCCGCGTGTTCACGCGCGACGGGCGCTTCGTCTCCAGCATCGGCCGCATGGGCCGCGGCCCCGGCGAGTTCTTCATCCCGGTGGCGATGACCGTCGACGCGCAGGACCGGCTGTACGTGCTGGACCAGGGGAACGCGCGCGTGGACGTGTTCGCCCCGGCGCGCAGCGGGGGACGGTCGCACACCGCCAGCTTCCCGGTCCCCTTCCAGCCCTACGACCTCTGCGCCGTGGGCGACCGGCTTTACGTGCTGGGCCTTGACCGCGGCCGCGTGGTGCACGTCTTCACGCTGCAGGGGCGCCGGCTGGAATCGTTCGGCGACGCGCCCGGCGGCACGGACGCGCTGCTCGCCGCCACGCTGGGCGGTGGCGTGCTGGAGTGCCGCGGCGGCAGCGTGGTCTTCGTGCCGCGGCTCACCGGCGACGTGCGCGTCTACTCTCCATCGGACGGGCGGCTGGCGTGGTCGGCGCCCGTCCCCGGCTACAACCCCGTGCGGCTGACGCGCAACCCCGACGGCACCATCACCCTGCGGATGGGGCGCAACCGCTCGCACGACCTGGCCAGCGGCGCCGTGGCGATGGGAAGGGGCTACTCGCTGGTGCAGGTGGGCTCCCTGTTCCCGCGCGCGAACAACGGCACCGAGTTTCGCGAGGTGCGCTCGTACGTGGCGTCGCCGCACAACCAGCTCCTGCCGCTGCCGGGACGCGTGCCGCGGGTGGTGGCCGTCCGCGACGGCTACGCCGTGGCCGTGCGCAGCGACCCGTTCCCCCTGCTCACCGTCTACACCCTGCGTTCCTGGGAGGAGGCCGTACGCCGATGAAGCTGATCAGGCTGCGCATTCCCATGCTGGCCGGCGCCCTGCTGGCGACCGTCTCGGCCGTGGCAGGCGGTGCGGCGTGGCGGGGAGGCTCGGCGCTCCGCCACGCCGTGGCGTCGCCGAACGCCGGCTACACCCCCGCGTACCGCTTCCGCACCGGGACCGAGGTGGTCATGGTGTTCGTGGGCACCAGCACCTGCCGCGCGACCAAGGAGAAAGGGTTTCCCGCGGTCCTGGAGCGCGTGAAGGTGGCCGCGTCGCGCCGCGCCGCCGCCGAAGGCAAGCAGTTCAGGGTGATCGGCGTGGCGATGGACAACGACACGGACGTGGGACTGAGGTTCCTGCGGAAGTTCGGAAAGTTCGACGAGCTGGCGGTGGGCGGGAACTGGATGAACCAGGAGGTGGTGCGGTACGTCTGGCGCGACCTGCCCTACCGACCCTCCGTGCCGCAGCTGGTGGTGCTGGAGCGGGAGATCCGGAAGGAGAAGACGGTGGTGTGGGTGTCGCCGGAGCGCGAGGTGCGCCGCCTGCTCGGCACGGACGAGATCCGGCGGTGGGGCGACGCCGGGGCGCCCTTCACAGGAGCGCTCCCGCGGGTGCCTGAACGGGCGGCCCCTGCTGCGCGGCAGGGGGGAGCCCGCTAGCTTCGGCCCCCCGGCGCCGCGGCGGCACGCGCCTCACGCGAGCCCATGCGCCCGCCGACGGCCGCCGCCACGATCTGCAGCAGCACGAGCCCGGCGACGTAGGCCGTGCCCGCGTCCCAGCTCTCGGCGCGCAGCGCGGCGCCGGGGAACAGGTTCAGCAGCACCCAGAGGACCAGGGAGAAGAGGCCCATCGCCACGGCGTGCAGGATGGGTGCTCCACCCGCGCGCCACCCCGCGAACCAGCCGCCGGCGAAGAAGCCCGCGGCGGTCGCCAGCAATCCCCAGCCTTCGCCGCCGATGCCGTCGGGGGGCAGCAGGCCCACCGCGATCAGGGCGAACACCACCAGCGCGCTCACCGCCGCGGCCACGAACCAGGCCAGGGCGACGGTGCCGGGGCGGACGTTGGACAGGTGCTCAGAGTGCATCGGCGGCCAGCTCGGCGATGGAGAGCAAGTCCTGGAAGGTGTACTGCACGGGCTGGAAGCTCTGGCGGTGGTGGCGGGTGGGGCCCACGCGGTCCAGCGCCTCCAGGTGTTCGGGGGTGCCGTACCCCTTGTTGCGCTCCCAGCCGTAGGCGGGGTGGCGCACGGCCAGGCGCTCCATCAGCCGGTCGCGCGTGACCTTGGCCA
>DASYJZ010000178.1:0-4061 GCA_035995965.1 Longimicrobium sp.
CCGAGTACCGCTCGCACCACCTCCCGGCCGACGTCGAGTTCGCGCGCGCGGTGCGGAGCGACCAGGGGCCCATCCGCGTGCGGGTGCAGGGCGACGCGGCCTGGGTGAGCTCCACCAGCACCACGCAGGGCCAGTTCCGCGGCCGCGCCATCCACTCCGCGGGCGCCGAGCTGATGGTGCTCACGCGCACGCCGCGCGGCTGGAGGATCGCCGCGATCCACTGGTCGTCGCACCCGCGGCGGCCGTAGCGGAGCCGTCTCCGGGATGATCCTCCCTCCACCGGACGCTGCGCCGGTGCACGAGACCTGCAGACGCCAGCACCAGGGGTGGAGGCGGGAACGAAGCCGGCGCGCCCCGCGCGTCGCAGCGTCGGACCCCGGCTCCAGCCGAGGACTTCTTCTCACCGGCCGCGGTGCCCCGTCCTGCGGCCACCACGGCTCACCAGGGGAAAAACGATGCGAACCGAAGCTCTCGTGCAATCCGCCGCGATTGCGCTTCTCCTGAGCACGGCGGCCCCGGGCGACGCGCAGGCGCAGGCGGTGGGAGCCGGAGCTCGGCCCGGGTGGGCTCCGGTGGAGCACGCGCTCGGCCGGGCGGGGGCCGCGCAGCCGGACGGCGTGGTGCGGTTCTCGTTCCCCCGAAGCGACCTCCACGTTTCCGTGGACGGGGTGCAGCTCCGTCCCGCGTTCGCGCTCGGGTCGTGGGTGGCGTTCCGCCGCGTGGAGGGCGGAGGCGCAATGGCGATGGGCGACCTGGTGCTCACCGAAGACGAGGTCCTGCCGGTGATGACCCGCCTCCAGCAGGGCGGTGTGCAGCAGACCGCCCTGCACAACCACGTCCTGCGGGAGAGCCCCCGCGTCATGTACCTGCACGTGGAAGCGCACGGCGACCCCGTACGCATCGCCGAGACGGTGCGCGCGGCGCTCGGGCTCACCCGCACGCCGCTCGGCCCGCCCGCCGCGGCGCCCGTCGCCGCGCGGATCGACCTGGACACCGCGGCGGTCGCGCGAGCCCTGGGGCATCCAGGGAAGGTGAACGGGGGCGTGTACCAGGTGAGCGTGCCGCGGAGGGAGACGATTCGGGACGGGGGCCATGTGGTTCCGCCCTCGATGGGCGTGGCGACCGCGATCAACTTCCAGCCCACCGGCCGCGGCCGGGCCGCGATCACGGGCGACTTCGTGATGGCCGCGGACGAGGTGAACCCGGTGATCCGTGCGCTGCGGGAGAACGGGATCGAGGTGACCGCGCTGCACTCCCACCTGCTGGGCGAGCAGCCGCGGCTGTTCTTCATGCACTTCTGGGCGAACGACGACGCGGTGAAGCTCGCGCGGGGGCTGCACGCCGCCCTGGCCCGGATGAGCGTGCGGTGAGCTGAGCCGACCCCACAGAGTCGAACTGGGCCACCCTCGGGTCCGGATGCGCTGGCCGGAACGGCAGCTTGGGGAAGCTCCCGGCCAGCGGGGCAGGCAGTTCATGCCGCCGCTGAACGAGGGGAGCGTGATGGACATGCCGTCGCTCTTCCCCGGCGTCGGCGCGGGGATGGCGAAGCAGATCCTCACGCAGCGCGACGCGGCGATCGTGCGCGTGCCGGAAGTCCAGATGGTGCTGGGGAAGATCGGGCGCGCGGAGACCGCTCCGGAGGGTTGGCGACGGGTTGGAAACCCGCCGCTGGAACGGCACAAAGTCCGCCTTCGCGGACTACGCCTCGGGCATGGGCTCGGGTAGCAATAATCCGCGTGCGGAGAGATTCGAGGGCGCCGCGGCCGACGGTGCGCAACAAACTCCGGACTCGAGAGAAATCCGCGCTAGCGCGCCGAGGAGCCGTATCTGCGGAAGCGGACACCCTACGGATCGGTCCTGGTCCACATGGAGCCGTACGAACCACTGTAGTGGATCGCACGGGAAATCTGACGGTGGGGCCGAGATCCATCCGCCGCCGGAGCCCGCGCGAGCCTGTCGCGCCGACGCGCCGACTACAGTCACGGCGCCGGCTTTCCTCTACATCCAGTCGAGGCGTTCGATGATCCAGACATCGGTTCTCACGTGCCCGGCGTGCGGCGCCAGCGCGGAGGAGACCATGCCCGAGAATGCATGCCAGTTCTTCTACGAATGCGCGGCCTGCAAGACGATGCTGCGGCCGAAGCGAGGAGACTGCTGCGTGTTCTGTTCGTACGGCTCGGTCCCCTGTCCACCCGTTCAGGCTGAAGGCAGGCGGTGCTGCTGAGAGTGCTCCGCCGTACCCACCGAAAAGACGCGAGCGTTCCATCGCCGCGCTGAGCCCTTACGTTCCACGGCCGCACGAACCGAGCGGCACGTCACACACCGATCAGGAGAGTTCGAGCGTGGACAAGACCACGGGCTTCAGGACAGTGGGAATCGCCGACAGCGCGGGAGCATTCGGCGCGATCTTCGCCGCGCTCTGCTGCGCGGGGGCGCCGCTGATCGTAAGCGTCCTCGCGGCGGTGGGGATGAGCTTTCTCCGGCGCGACGCGATCCTCTGGCCGCTGATGGGGATTTCGCTGGTGGTCGCGCTGTGGGGCTTCTGGAGAGGGCGGCAGATGCACGGTTCGGCGATCCCGCTGGCGCTCGGCGCAGTCGCTGCCGCCGCCCTCGTCGCCGGTGTCGTGTTCGTACACGGCCCGCCGGCCAGGGCACTCATCGGAATCGGCGCGGTCGGCCTGGTGGCCGCGACCCTTCTGAACATCCGTGCGCGCGTGGCGTGCACGTGAGGCTGGACCTTCGCCGCCTCCTCAGCTGGTTCCGTCTTGGATCGAGGCCTGGAACCGGTTGGGCGTTCGGCCGACGGCTGGGCGGCCCCGGTCGCATCGGCCGTGATCGCGGTCGATGGCGTTGCGACTGTCCCAGCTCGGATCAGGCGAACGCGGTCGCCGGCTCGTAGCCGTCGCATCCGCTGATCGGCGTCACCTTGAGGTGCAGCGACGCGTGGCGAGGATGGCCGCAATCGTCGATCATGACCTCGGGCGCCTCGTGCGCCTGCCGGATCTGAACGAGGCTGCCGTCCGGCTCGTGCGTCTCTCCGAAGTGGGTGCAGAGGCCGCACTGCCCTTCCACGAGATGTTGCATGGGCCATTCCGGGTTCGGGGTGACGTCCCTGGCCTGCCGAATCGTGACGAGAGCGGCAAGTTCCATGCTTTCCCCGTCGCGTGTACCGTGAGCGGCAGCTATCCGCAGCCGAAATCCAGCGACGCCGGATCTAGTGTGGCCGCACGTGGGGGCGCCGTCGCGGGAAAACCGCCAGGTGGCACCGATACTCCCCATCTTCAACCCGAGCGGCCGGATTCGCCCGATCGGCAGATAGGCCGTGAACTCCGCCATAATTTTTCTTGTTGACCGGGTCCCTTCCCGCGCCTATCGTAGGAACATCTCTCCCCGTTCTTCTCTCGTTTCCTGCGCCTCTCCGTTCGCGTCCCACCGCAGGGCGTCGAGGCTGCCACCCCGTCGTCCCCTCCGCAGTCCGCCGCTCCACCCCGACCGGAAGCGCGCCCATGAAGCCACAATCCGAACGACTAAGCCGCCGCACCTTCATCCGTGCCGCCGCCGCCTCGGCGGGGGCGCTGGCGGCGGGGACGCTGTACGCCTGCGACGAGCCCGCCGCGCCCACCGGGGGGGCCGGGTCGCTACCCGCGGGGCTGCGCGGGTATGGGGGGAGCGGCGGGAGCGGCGGAACGGTCATGCGCTACCCGCTGCGCATCCCCCCGGTGGTGTCGCCCGCGGGGCTGATGATGTCCGCGCAGCCGACCACGTTCGACATCGGCGGCGGGCAGATGCGGCACGGGCTGGGGTACAACGCCATGGTCCCCGGCCCCACCATCCGCGCGCAGCGCGGCGCCGCGGCCCACATCGTGGTGGCCAACGGGCTCTCGGAGCCCACGAGCGTGCACTGGCACGGGATGCAGGTGCCCACCGCCGCCGACGGGATGCCACAGGAGGCGTTCGCCGCCGGCGCCAGCTACACCTACGACTTCGTGATCAACCAGCGCGCGTGCCTCAACTGGTACCACCCGCACCCGCACATGCTCACCGGGAAGCAGGCGTACCTG
>DASYJZ010000179.1:0-6238 GCA_035995965.1 Longimicrobium sp.
GGCGAGGAGGTCGACGATCTTCCCCTTCCCCTCGTCGCCCCACTGGGAGCCGACGATCACCACGCAATGCCCGTTGCTCATCTTCTCCAAAGCCGTCCCGAGCGAGTCCTCTCCGGCCGTCGATCCCCACCGCCGCGCCGAACCGTCGGCGGGGCTGCAGGGATCGCGCCGGGCACATGCGAAAGGCGCGGCCCCATCGTGAAGACGGGACCGCGCCTGACGCATCCTGTGCTGAAGCTAGGCCGCCGCGGAGGCGGAGTCAACCGCTTCCATGCCGCGCCGCTCGCCAGCGCACGACCAGCTCCCGCGCGGCCTCCCGCCAAGCCGGGTACTCGAAGGTGAAGCCGGCGTCGAGCAGGCGGCCGGGCACGACGCGGCGGCTCTTCAGCACCAGCTCGGTCTCCGTGCGCATGAGCCGCGCGCCGACCGCCAGCATCCACTTCGCGGCGGGGAGGCCGACGCGGGTGCCCCACGCCTCTCGCAGGATGCGCATGAACTCGGCGTTCGGGAGCGGCTCCGGAGCAGAGAGGTTCACCGCGCCGTCCACGTCATCGTGCTCGATCAGCCAGTGGATTGCGCGCACGAAGTCCGCCTCGTGGATCCACGAGACGTACTGGCGCCCGCCCGCGGCGCTCCCGCCCAGGCCGCGGCGCACCAGCCCCAGCAGCGTGTCGAAGATGCCGCCGCGATCCGGGCTCATGATCACGGCGGAGCGGAGCTTGACCTTGCGAGTGCGCGGCGTCGCGGCCTCGTCCAGGGCGCGCTCCCACGCGGTCGCCACCTCGATGCTGAAGCGCCACGAGGCCGGCGCGTCCGGCTCCGCGCCGCCGATCACGCCCGCCGCCTCGTCGTTCGGCGCGTCGAAGCGGTGCGCGTAGAGGGTCGCGGTGCTCGCCTGCAGCCACACGCGCGGCGGCCGCTCCGCCCGCGCGATCGCCTCGCCCACCACGCGCGTGCTGTCGACGCGGGAGGCCATGATCTCCGCGCGGTTGGCGGGGGTGTAGCGGCAGTTGACGTTGCGGCCGGCGAGGTTGATGACCACGTCCGCGCCGTCGATCTCGTCCGCCCACGGGCCGAGCGTCCGCGCGTCCCATGGAACGACGCGCCACGGGGCGTTCCCCTCGCTGCGGCTGAGGACGACGACGTCGTGGCCGTCGCGCTCGAGCGCCCGCGCGAGCACGGTTCCCACCTGCCCGGACCCGCCGGGGATGACGATCTTCATGGATTCCGGGAAGGGGGGCTCGGGGATCGGAACGCGGCGAGCGCTACTTGCTGCCGAGGCGCGTGTACGGCTGGAACTCGCAGCCGGGCCGCGTGGGGAGATAGACCACCTCGGGCCTCCCCGGGTCGGCGCCCGGCTCGGCGAAGACGGTCACGCCCCGGTAGGTGGTGATCGGCACCACGTCCGTCGTCCCCAGGATGCGGGGAAGGCCGTACATGAGGTAATGGTCGCCCAGCAGCGAGAGCGGCTCGGTGTTCCGATACCACGACGCATTCCCCGCATACGTCGAATCGGCCGGGAACGCGCGCGCGATCGGCTGCCCCTGGTACGTGCTGTCGCGGGGGTCGATCTCCATCCTTTCCATCCGCCCGCCACGGATGACGCAGAACATTGGGGGATCGACGAGGACGAGGACTGCCGGACGTGGCGGCGTCGGCGGGACCTCGGCGGGGGTCGGCGGGGGCGATGGGAGTGGAGCAGCCGGTGCGGGATGCCGGGCGCACGCCGCCGCGAAGATGAGCAGCAGGACGGGGGAGGTTCTCATCGTTCTGGCGTGGGGAATCCCGTGGTGGATGACGCGTCAGCCGCTCACCAGCGCCTGCAGCTTCTTCGGCGCGACCATGCAGTACGACTCGACCAGGTGCTCGCGCAGCGCGTCGTCGCCGATGAAGTCGAGCAGGATGCCGATCCACCCGTTCACGCCCACGTAGGGCGGGACAAAGTAGGTCTCGGGATCGCTGCGCACGAGCATCTCCTGCACGCCGAGCGGCGCGTTGGCCCAGACGGCGACGCGGCCGTCCTGGTGATGGTTCTCCACGTAGTACGCGAAGATCCGCTTGCGGATGCGGAACGTCGGCGCGCTCCAGGCCTCCTGCTCCGTGGCCTCGGGGAGCGCCAGGCACAGCCGTCGCACGCGCGCTTCCTGCGTCTCGGTCTTCATTCTCCTCCCCGGAACCCGGCTCCGCCGTCGACCCTCTGCAGCACGACCGCGCGCGGTGGGGTGGCGGGATCGGTGAAGCGCAGCGTCCCTTCCATCCGCGATCCACCGACGGCTGCAATGTAGGTGAACTGCCTGGAGTGAGAGAAGTAGAACTCCAGCGAGATCGTGCTGCCGTTCAGGCGGCCGACCACCTGGTACTCGGTGCTCACGCCGTCCTGAATCCAGCTCGCGGCGCCGGGAACGCTGTCGCCCTGCGGGTAGAGCCACACGCTGAACGGCGCCGCCCCGTTCTGGTCGTACTGCACCCAGAGCCCGGCGACGTCGGCGTGCGGAAGCGTGGGATCGCCTGCGCACCCGGCGACCAGCCCGAGCAGGCAGATCGCGGCCGCCCTGGCGCGTGCCGCGGGCCTGCGTCCGATCGACCGGAGCGTGGATCTCATGTTCCGTCGAGGAGGGGATGAGACCGGATATGCCGGCGGGCAATATCGGGCTTTCGAGCCGCCGGCGCACGGGGCGCCGGCGGACGGGCCGCTATGCCAGGGCGAGCGCAGCCGTGGCGAGCGCGAGCGCGGCGATCAGCACGCCCACGGCGGACTTCATCGCGGCGGCGGCCAAGCGACCGAGGAAGGCGCCCCAGCCCACGCGCAGCGCGTTGCGAGCCTCGGCACCCGCCGTCAGCTCCAGCGCCGCCGCTCCCACGAACGCGCCGACGAATGCACCGATCACGCTCCCGATCACGGGGATGGGGACGCCGAGGAAGGCGCCGACCAGCCCGCCGAGGATGGCGCCCCACGCCGCGCGGCGGCTCCCCCCGTACTTCCGCGCGAAGCGGCCGCCCATGACGAACTCGACGACCTCGGCCGTGGCGGCGAGCGCCAGCGCGATGGCGAAGATCCACCACCCGGCCCGCCAGTGCATCGCGTAGGCGTAGGCGCCGAGGGCGATCACCTGGAGCCACGTGCCCGGCAGCCCCAGCGGCACCATCAGCAGCCCCGCGAGCTGCGCCAGGGCGAGCAGTGCGTACGCCATCATTCTCCTGATCCTGGGTTCGCCGGTACACCCGCAAGCGCGAGGCCCGCGGGACGTCTTTCCGGACGCACCGCGGGCCAGCGGAGTTTCAGGCTTCGCGCGGTGCGCGGCCGAGCTCCAGCCTCAGCACTCCGGCGACGTATACTGCCGTGGGCAGATGCAGTTGTTCCACCCGCTGATGCTGGCGGGGTCGAACGTACCCAATGCGATGCCGGCATCGTGCCCGCGGACCGTGCCCTGTCCGGCCTCGATGTCGGACGTGGGGAACGCCTCCACTATCAGCTCTTCCGGGTTCAGTCGGATCTTCCGCATGGTTCTCCTCCGGAGGGGGACTTCCGGCGCGAAGGGAGGTCCTCCGCCGGCGTGCGCGGGCGCCCGTCGTGCGTGGCGACGAACGGGAACACCTGCCGCGGGATAGTTACCTTCCCGCAACGAATATGCAAGAAGAATCCGAGGTCTGGCCCCCTGGACCCGCGGAAAAAACGCCAAACCGCAGTGCCCGGTGTGCGCAGGCTCAGTTCGCCGGGTAACCGGACCGATGGCTGGTGAAATCGGCCTGCACCCGAACCTGCTCGCTGCCCTCGTTCAGCACGCCCGTCACGTCGATGGTCCCGCTCACGATCTGCGCGTCTGCCCGCGTGATGGTGACCGTGCCGCCGGTGAACCGCACATAGGGATCGACCATCCCTCCCGAGAATCGCTCGTAGGTGCCGTACAGCGGCGAACCGGGAGTCCCCACCGCGTAGGTGCCCACGGCGAGCAGGGGCATCTGGATGTTGGGCGGCAGCAGGAGGACGCCCTCGTCCTTCGCGACGCTGAGGAGCTGGACGCCGTTCCAGGCGCCGCGCCCGTAGAGCTGCACGTCGCGCGTAACCGCGCCCGTGATGTGCACGGTCGCGCGGTCGAGCGGCACGTCGTCCGGATACCGCCGGGCCGCCATCCCGGAGCCGTCGTCCGCCGGCCGGCTGCCGAGGGAATCCCCGAGGATCCGCACCGCCTTCCGGAACTCGTATGCGCCCGCGCGCACGGTGAGGAGCACGGAGTCGCCTTCCACGCGCGCCGTGAGCGTGGTCGTGGAGTCGAAGCTCGCGGCGACGGTCGAGGCGTTCCCGCAGGTGACCTCGGGGAGGGGCATGCGGCCGCTGAACGAACCGCCGCTCCCCGCGAGGCGCACGGCCCCCGCCACCTGGCAGCCGACGAAGCGGTCGTCCACGGGCGAGGCCCGCATGCGGAAGATCCACTGCCCGGCGAGCGAGCGGCGGGACCCGGTGGAGTCGCCGTTGCAGGCGGCGAGCGCCATCGGCAGGAGCAGGTAAACGGTCTTTCTCACTTCACACCCGGAGATGGAGGAACGAAAAGCTGGCGCGCCGCGGAACGGAGCGGCGCGCCCTGCTGTTACGACGCACGAGGCGAGCGGTTCCCCGCGGCCTGCGCGTCAGAAATACGAACCGCTCATCGCGCCGGAGCGCGACGAGAGCATGTTCATCTTCAGCTCGAAGTCGCCGGGGTTGGTGGCTGCGGCCTTGGCGACCTCGTACTCCACGTGGTCGTTCTGCACCAGCTCCATCAGGCACTGGTCGAAGGTCTGCATCCCGTAGGTCACGCGCCCCTCGGCGATGTGCTCGCGGATCTCCTCGGTGCGGTCCGGGTCCACGATGCAGTCGCGGATGGTGCCGGTCACCACCATCACCTCGGCCGCCAGCACGCGCCCCTTGCCGTCCTTGCGGGGGAGCAGGCGCTGGCTCACTACCGCCTGGAGCTGCTCCGCCAGCCGCAGCCGCACCACGCCCTGCTCCTCGGGCGGGAAGACCGCCACCAGGCGGGAGATGGTGGACGCGGCGTCGCGCGTGTGCACGGTGCTGATCACCAGGTGGCCGGTCTCGGCGGACTTTAGGGCGATGTCGATGCTCTCCGTGTCGCGCATCTCGCCGATCAGGATCACGTCGGGGTCCTGCCGCAGCGCCGCCCGCAGCCCGTGCCTGAAGTCGTCGGTGTCGACGCCGATCTCGCGCTGGGTGATGGAGCAGTTGATGTCGCGGTGCAGGAACTCGATCGGGTTCTCGAGCGTGACCACGTGGCGGCGCATGTTCTGGTTCATGAACCCGATCATCGCCGCCTGCGTGCTGCTCTTCCCCGACCCCGTGACCCCCGTGACCAGCACCAGCCCCCGCTCCTGCGCGGCGATGTCGCTCAGCACCTGCGGCAGGCCGAGCTGGTCGAAGGTGGGGATCTCGATGGGGATCACCCGCATCACGATCATGAAGCTGCCGCGCTGCCGCAGGATGTTCACGCGGAAGCGCCCGACCCCGGCCAGCCCCCAGGAGCAGTCGTAGTCGGTGATGTCGTCCAGCCGCGCCCGGTCGCGCTCGTGCGGGATCAGGAAGGTGGCGATCGCCCGCGTCTGGTCCGGCGTGAGCCGCTGCTTGGTGAAGGGGATGAGCTGCCCGTTGATCCGCGCGCGGAAGACGTCGCCGCTCTTGACGTGCAGGTCGCTGGCGCCGCGGGCCACGGCGGCCTTGATGATGGTCTCGACCGCCTCTCGCAGGTCCCCGCCGCGCTCCGCGATGGTCTCGCTGGTGCTCATTCAGTACCCGGCATGCTTGTCGACGGTATTCAGCAGGCGCTCTCCCGACAGGTACCGCCGCAGGTTCGCGACGATCAGGTCGGTCTCGCGCCGCCAGAAACGATGGGAAGCGCCGGAAACATGGGGGAGCAGCAGGGCGTTGGGAAGGCCCCACAGGGGCGATGAGGCCGGCAGCGGCTCCGTGGCGAACACGTCGAGCGCCGCCCCACGCAGGCCGCCGGCGCGCAGCGCGTCCGCCAGCGCCGCCTCGTCCACGATCCCGCCGCGCGACACGCTGACCACCACCGCGCCCCGCGGCAGCAGCGCCAGCTCGCGCGCGCCGACCATCCCCTCCGTCTCAGGCGTCCTGGGCACCGTCACCACCAGGTAGTCGGAGATGGCGAGCAGCCGGTCCAGCGCCCCGTCGCCCGCCAGCACCTCCACCCCCGGCGGCGCGTCGGCGGACGATCGGCGCACCGCGGCC
>DASYJZ010000180.1:0-6061 GCA_035995965.1 Longimicrobium sp.
CGAGAGTTGCCGGAAGACTCCGAGGTCGGCAGACCGGACCTTCGACGAGCGATGCACCGGCAGGTCGAGGGCGATGCCGCCGCGCGACCCGCGTCAGACGCCGGGCCGCTCGGCGCCGGCGACCGCGTCGCGAAGCCAGAGGATGAACGGGTGCATGGTGCGGAAAGTTTCCGTGATCCATTCGCGAACGCCGTCGGCCGGGCGGCCCACGTCGCGCTCGCGCTCCACGATGAAGCTCTTCAGCTTGATGGTCTCGATCATCGGGTCATCCGCCGTGTAGCCGGCCGGCGGGCGCTTCAACATGTGGTCGTTCCACAGCCCGCCGAACGTTGGCGCGAAGGCGGGCTCCCGCAGCACGCGCGTCAGCCGCTCGGGGTGCTCGGCGACGTGCTCGCGGATCCGTGCCAGCCGATCGGACGAGGGCATCCACACGCCGCCGCCGGCCATCAGTGTCCCCTTCCCATCCACCTGGAAGTAGTACGACGGCCCGTGGCCGCGCCGCTCGTGCTCGCTGATCACGGCGCTGAACGTCGTCTTGTACGGCGTCTTGTCGTGGCTGAACCGCACGTCGCGGTAGATGCGGTACACGCAGTCCTTCGGGTCCACCCAGCGCACGCTCTCGTCCCACTCCGCCACGCCGGCGATCACCTCGCCCACGAAGCCGTGGAAGTCGTCGCGCAGCGCCTGGAACTCGGCGCGGTTCGCCTCGAACCACGCCTTGTCGTTGTTGGCGGCCAGACCGGCGAGCCAGGCGGAGAGGCGGGGGAGGTCCATCGGACGGGTCATCGCGGCGTCACGAACGGCTGGAAGCGGGCAGCGTGCACTGCGGGACGCGGTCGCGCGCAGCGGTGTAGCGGGCGACCAGGCGCAGCGCCCCGTCGTACTCGAAGAACCGAACGTACTCGCAGAGCTTCGCCCGGACGGGCCCCGGCTTGGCGCGGTTGCGGCGGTCGCCGACCAGCGAGATCCAGTAGGCGATCGTCGGGTACCGCACCTCTTCGTCCACGAAGCCCTGCGTCTGCAGGTAGTCGAGGCGGTCCAGGGTGGTGAGCAGCCGGTCGAGGGCGTAGACCACCTGCTGCTCCTCCGGCGCGAGCACGCGATTCCGCATGGCGCCGTCCATCGCGGCCGTCAGCAGGCTGTCGGTGGCGGTGAAGCAGCGTGGGCCCTCCGCGACCTCTTCCCGCGCGCACACCCGCGGCTGGTTGTACTCCAGCATCACCAGGGCGCTGCGCACCTCGGGCTCGGCCTCGATGGACTGCAGCATGCCGGTGAAGTATTCGAGCCGCTTCCAGCGCTGGTCCTGGCGGTACTCGCGCAGCCCGATGGCAAAGGCGGCGAGCCCCGCGACCAGGGTCACGAGCTGCAGCCACCGCTCGGGATCGCGAAGCCACTGCCGGAGTCCGTTGGTCATCGCAAGGCTTGTCGTGGTTTCCGCCGAGCCAGGCGGAGTGGGAGAGACGCGGAAGAGTGACCGTCATCTACGTCGAATCACGTCAACGCGGCATCATCGTATCGCCGCAGCCAAGCCTCGACGCCCTCGGGCGCCCGACCTCGGAGCGATTCACCTCGTCAGTTCTGCATCAGTGCGCGTTCAGCAGCGATGTCCTCCCGGAATCGCGCGTCGAGCCAGGCAGGCATTGGCTCCGGGAGAAAGCAAAGGCGAATCCACTCGCGGACGACCTCCAGGCGAATCCAGTCGGAGTGCTCGGCCCGAATCCGCGCGAACTCGCGGCTCCGCATGTCACTGGTCATCGAAAGGTCGCTCGAGTTCCAGTCCGGCTGCCCCAGCGGCGTCGATCGCCAGTCGAAGGGCAGATTGTCAGCTGTGGACGTCGCCGGTCGATCATCGATCTCCATTGGCATTTCCCGCCGATGGCGAGGATCCGAAGCCTACCGATCGCGCTCGAGCATGTGGCCGCTGTGGGCGGCGTGGCCGCGCGCGGAGGCTTGCGTGGCCTCGTTGCGCTCGCTCTTCGCGTACTCGTCGCGGATGCGCTGCATCATCTCCTCGCGTCGGTCGTAGAGGCGCCTGGGGGTGCGCGGCGCGTGGTTGTCGAACGCGTACGCGGTGAGGATCGGCAGCGCCACGGTGGAGTCGAGATAGCAGACCACGGCGTCGGGGAGCTTGTCGGGGTCGATCTTTCCCCAGCTCACGGCCTCGGCGGGGGTGGCGCCGGAGAGGCCGCCGGTGTCGGGGCGGGCGTCGGTCACCTGCAGGAAGTAGTCGTGCCCGCGCTCGTCGATCCCCATCACCTCCTGGATCTGCGGCTCGGTCTGCAGCGCGAAGTTCTTGGGGCTCCCGCCGCCCAGGATCCAGATGGCGCTCTTCCCCCCGCCGCGCTTGGCGTCGAGGACGATCGACGCCGTCTCGTTCACGTCGGCGTTCACGTCGAAGGTCAGGCGGTTCCCCTGCAGCGCCTTGGCCGCCACGTTCATCCCGATCGACGAGTCGCCGGGCGACGAGGTGTAGATCGGCACGCTGTACTCCCACGCCGCGGCCAGCAGCGACTTGCGCCCGTGCCCCAGTTCCGCCTCGCGCGCGGCGACGTACTTGCCGCAGAGCCAGTGGAACTCGGCGGTGCTCATGGGCCGCTGGAACTCGGGGCTGGCGATGATGGTGCGGTAGAAGGCGTCGGTGTCGAGCAGCACCGAGTAGTCGAAGAAGATGTCGTAGATGCGCACGACCTCTTCCTCGCGCAGCACCGTGTCGGAGATCTGCGCCGACCCCTGCCGCAGCTCCAGCCCGATGCCGAAGTGCGTGTCGTGATAGAGGTTGGCCCCCGTGGAGATGATCCAGTCCACGAACCCCGCCTCGATCAGCGGGATCACGGCGCTCATCCCCAGCCCCGCCGGCGTGAGCGCCCCCGTCATCGTGAGCCCGACGGTCACGTCGTCGTCGAGCATCTTCTTCGTGAGGAGATGACACGCCTCGCGCAGCCGCGCCGCGTTGTACGCCTGGAACGTCCCGTCGACGAGCTGCGTCACGCTGAGCCCCGCGCCGATGCGCCTGGGCTCGATCCGCTTCCCGCTCAGGTACTTGCTCTGCGCCATCGAAATCCTCGTGGTGAGTGCCGATTGCCAGCCACGGTGCGCGCTCCCGCCCAGCGCCCTCTCCGGCTCGCCAAGGCTCGCCACCTCTCCCGTACCGGGAGAGGTAGATTCCCGAGCGCCGGCGCGACTCGCTTCCGGTAGCGCTGCGGCTGTCTCGCAAAACCGTTCGCAGGCAGCGCCACCGCCAGGGTTTCCACCCTCTCCCGGTACGGGAGAGGGTTTGCGCTCTCAGGCGCAGGGAGAGGGCGCCGCGGCCGAGGACGTGCGCCATTGGTTTCGGTCGCCCCGCCGCTACTGCGCGTCGGCCTTCCTCGGCTCCGCGGGCGACCCCGGGTCCGTCGCTGCCGGCGCCTCTTCCACCGGCTGCTTCGCGCTGGGCCTGTACGAGCCGTGGAAGGCGGGCGAGCGCGGGATGACGGCCCGCTCGGCGCCCTCCAGCACGCCGCCGCTGGCCTCGAGCACGAAGCGCGCGACCTCCGCCGGGTCGTCGGTGACCGTCATCAGCTCCAGGTCGTCGGGGGAGATCTTTCCCTCGGCGATCAGCACACCGCGGATCCAGTCCAGGAACCCGCCCCAGAAAGCCTGGCCGAAGAGGACCACGGGGAAGTTGCGGACCTTCCCCGTCTGGATCAGCGTGAGCGCTTCCAGCAGCTCGTCCAGCGTGCCGAAGCCGCCGGGGAAGATCACGAAGGCCTCGGCGTACTTCACGAACATCGTCTTCCGCACGAAGAAGTAGCGGAAGTTGATGGCCAGGTCGACGTACGGGTTCACCGCCTGCTCGAACGGGAGCTCGATGTTGCACCCCACCGAGAGCACCCCCGCGTCGCGCGCCCCGCGGTTGGCCGCCTCCATGATCCCCGGCCCGCCGCCGGTGATCACGCTGAACCCCGCCTCGCCCAGCAGCCGCGCCGTCTCGCGCGCCGCCTCGTACTCCGGCGCGCCGGGCTTCACCCGCGCGGAGCCGAAGATGGTGACCGCCGGGCCGATCCTGGCCAGCGCGTCGAACCCCTCCACGAACTCCCCCATGATCCGGAACACCCGCCACGGGTCGGAGCTGGTGAAGTCGACCGCCCTGGGCGCGGCGGCGGGGGACTGGAGGAGCTGCTCGTCCTCCGTCGCGGCGCCCAGCCGCGCGGCGCGGTTCAGCGTCGGGTTCTCCACGCCGCGGGGGCGCTCGCGCGGATCGTCGGGCATGCGGCCGGATGCGGGTTGGGTGCGGCGCCGCCCTGTCGCAGGCGGGCGAGGGGCGACAAGATACAGGCCCGCGCGCGGCGGACGCAAAACCGGGGCTAGCGGCGGCCTGGATCGGACCGGAGACGGAGAGACGATGACGGCGGGTTTTCCCCTCGTGCGCACGCTGGCCGCGGCCGGGCTCACGGCGCTGGCGCTGGCCGCCTGCCGCGGCGACAGGGCGCCGCCGCCCCCACCGCCGCCAGCCGCCCCCGCCGGCAGCGTGGCGGTCACCCTGGAAGTCCCCCAGCTCCCGGGGTGGAACGACCTGGACACGCTCGGCGTCACCGTCACCAACGGCACCCCCGCGCCGCTCGCCGACGCCGTGCTCGAGCTCTACGTGCAGGCGCCCGTGCGGCTGCTGGTGGACTCGGCCGGGAGCGCGGTTCCCGCCGTGGAGGTCACGGCGGAGGGGACGCGGCTGACCTTCCCCCTCGGCACGCTCGCGCCGGGCGGCAAGCTCGAGGTGCAGCAGGGGCTGCGCACGCCGCCCGCCCCCGCGCCGTCGCCCGCCGCGGCGAAGGGCGCGCCGGCCCCGCGGACGCGCGGCTTCACCGCCACCCTGGCCGACACCTCCTCGCGCTTCCTGGTGCGCGCGACCGTAGCGAGCCGTGGCGGCACCCCGCTGGTGCCGCCGGTGCAGGACACGCTGCGCATCCGCGCCGGGAGCGAGGTCGCGGTGGGGGGGTGTGGCAGCAGCGGCGACGTGGTGGTCACGCGCTACGGCGTCGGACCGGTGCGGGTGGGGATGACGGAGACGGCGCTGCGCTCCGCCTGCCCCGAGGCGCGCGACACCGCGTGGACGGCGGAGGGGACGAAGCAGACGGGGCTCGTCGTCCTCCCCGGCGGGCGCCGCGTGCTGGCGGCGACGGGCGGCGGTGCGGTGCGGCGGATCGTGATCGACGACCCCGCGGTCAAGACGCCGACCGGCTTCGGCGCGGGCTCGGCGGTGGCGGAGCTGCGCGCCTCGTACGGGCGGATGTGCGCGGGGATGGGCGAGGGGCGGGTGGCGGTGTGGTTCCCCAACGCGCCGGGGCTCAGCTTCGCGCTCGACTCGCTGGCGACGCGCGGGTGGCCGCCGGCCCGGGTGCACCCCGACTCCATCCCCGACGAAACGAAGATCACTTCCCTCTGGGTGCGGCAGGGGAGCGACGACTGCCCGGCACCGCCGGGGGAAGGTGGGCGATGATCATCCCGATGGCGTTCCTGGCCGACGAGGCCAACATCTCGCAGGAGGGCAAGCTGAACGTGATGGGGATCTTCGACCGCATCGTGGCCGAGGACCTCCCCGTCTCGCACCCCCGCATGGTGTTCGCCTTCCGCGTGACCGCCGAGTTCGCGGACGGCGGCCGCAGCTTTCCCGTGGTGGTGCGGCTGCTGGACGACGCCGACACGGTGATGTTCGAAGCTGCGGGCGAGATCAACCCGCCGATCGTGCCGCCGGGCGAGTTCTCAACCGCCAACCAGGTCTTCACGCTGGTGGGGATGCAGTTCGCCCGCGCCGGCGTGTACCGCTTCGCGGTGGTGATCGGGGAGCTGGAGCCGCACGTGACGCCGTTCGTGGTCAGCGCGCACGTACAGCAGAGCTCGTCGCTGAACTGATCGACGGCAGCGGCAACGGCCGTCTCACGCAAGACCAGGGACGAGGTTCGCCGCTTCGACGCCGGCCGCGCGCGCCGCGAGGAACGGCTGGCGAAGCGACGGACGAAGAAGTAGCGCATGCCGCGATCCGGACGACGGCCCATCCGCAGGAGCCGACGCACTCTACGGAGCCACG
>DASYJZ010000181.1:0-5286 GCA_035995965.1 Longimicrobium sp.
TCCACCGCGCAGCTCCGCCCGCTGACCCGCGCCACGCGCCTCGCCGCGCTGCTCGCGGCGCTGGCGCTCGCCGGGTGCGCATCGCTGCTGCGCCGCACGCCTCCGCCCATGGCGCCGCGCCTGCTCACCGAGGTCACGCGCATCCTCGACGTCGACGACCCCTCGCCGGGCTACTACCGCCAGCGCGCGCGGCTGGAGGTGATGGGGCCCGAGCTGGACCGCGTCCTCGCGCAGCTGATCACCTCTCCCGACACCAGGGACAACGTCCGCACCAACGCCATCACCCTGCTCGCCGACCGCGAGGGCGAGAACGCGGTCGCGGTGCTGAGTGGCGTGCTGGCGGGGCGCGGCGACGAGACGCTGCGGGCGGCGGCGGCGGCGGGGCTGCAGCGCTTCGTGGCCGACTCGCCCGCGGTGAAGCAGACCATCCGCAATGCGCTGCGCGACCAGTCGGAGCGGGTGCGGCTGGCGGCGCTGCAGGGGATGGACGTGGAGGACGTGGCCTTCATCCGCGCCATGGTGCCGCGCGAGGAGAACCGGCAGGTGCGCACCGTCGCCCGGCAGCTGGTGACGCTCTTCGAGGCGCGCGGCGCGCCGCTGCTCCGCGACCCGCGCGGCGACCTGCGCACCACCGGCGACGACTCGGTGACGCGCATCGTCTTCCACCCCTCCACCCCCGGCGCGGCGCCGAGCCGCACGGGCGCGCTCTGGGTGGAGCTCCCCGGCGGCCACGCGCTGGTGCCGCTGGCGCCGCTGGTGGAGGTGGTGGGCGACGTGGTCCCCGCCTTCTTCGACCCGCAGCGGCGCGTGGTGGTGTTCGAGGGCGACGGCCAGGTGCAGGTGCGCGACCTGCGGAGCGGCGCCACCCGCGTCGTGGGCCCCGGGATCGCGCCGCGCCCCATTCCCTTCACCGACCGCTTCGTCTTCCTGCGCCCGGCCGGTCGGGCCGCGGGCGGCGGGGAGATGGAGTACACGGTGCTCCGCTCGACCTTCGCCGGCGCGGCGCCGGAGGCGATCGGGACGCTCCGCGCAACCGCCGCCGCCGCGCGGAGGGTGGTGGTCGGCGAGGCGTCCGACGGTTTCGTGCTGCGCGGCGAGGGCGTCACTCCCTTCGTGCTCCCTGGGCCCTACGGCCAGTAGCCGCGCCGCACGCGCCCCTCCCGGCGACGGGAGGGGCGTTTCGTTTTTGCGCGCTGGACGGGGGCTTGCGTGGGAGGCGGGTCGGCAGGGACGGCGAGGGATGCACGAGGTCTGGTCCCGAAAGAATGCCGCGGCCGAGTCCTCGCAGGCGGGCTTCGTGCCGTTCCAGCGGCGGGTTTCCAACCCGTCGTTGTACCAACGAAAATGAGGCGATGACGGACGAACGGCTGGAGGTCGCGCGGCTCCTGCTCCCCGCGCTGCGCTGGAGCGCCGCGGACGGCTACGAGGGGTTCCGGGACACCATCGAACGCGGGCTGGAGCTCGGCGTGGGCGGGTTCATCCTCTTCGGCGGCGAGGCGGACGGGGTGCGCGCGCTGACCGGCGAGCTGCGGCGGCGTGCGCGGTTTCCGCTGCTCATCGCCAGCGACCTGGAGCGCGGCGCTGGGCAGCAGTTCCGCGGCGCCACGCCGCTCCCGCCCGCGGCCGCCATCGGCTGGCTGAACGACGAGGAGGTCACCGAGCGCGCCGGCGAGCTGACCGCGCGCGAGGCCCGCGCGCTGGGCGTCAACTGGATCTACGCGCCGGTCGCGGACGTCGACCTGGAGCCGGAGAACCCCATCATCGGCGTGCGCGCGTTCGACACCGAGCCGGCCGCCGTCGCGGCGCAGGTGGCGGTGTGGGTGCGCGGCTGCCGCCGCGGCGGCGCGCTCTCCTGCGCCAAGCACTTCCCCGGGCACGGGCGGACGGTGGGCGACTCCCACATCGAGCGGCCGGTCGTCTCCGCCTCACGCGAAGCACTGGAGGCGGACCTGGAGCCCTTCCGCGCCGCCGCGGCCGCCGGGGTGGACTCGATGATGACCGCGCACGTCGTCTATCCCGCGCTCGACCCGGCCGGCGTCGCCGCCACCCTGAGCCCCCGCATCCTCGGCGACCTGCTGCGCGGCGAGCTGGGCTTCAACGGACTGGTGGTGACGGACGCGATGATCATGGACGGGCTGACGGAGGACAGCAGCGAGGCCGCCGCCGCCGTTCGCGCGCTCGCCGCGGGGTGCGACGTGCTGCTGTATCCCGAGGACACCGAGGGCGTGATCCGCGCCGTGGAGGCCGCGGTACGCGACGGGCGCCTCTCCCGCGAGCGGGTGGCGGACGCGCTCCGCCGCACCGCCGCGGCCGCCGAGCGCGTCCAGGGTGAGGTGGACGGCACCGTGGCGCGCGAGGAGGACCGGCGCTGGGCGCTGGAGGTCGGCGTGCGCTCACTGCGCGTCTGCCGCGGCGAGCCGCGCCTTCCATCCGGGCCGGTGCGTCTGGTG
Source organism: Longimicrobium sp. (assembly GCA_035995965.1). Lineage (GTDB taxonomy): Bacteria > Gemmatimonadota > Gemmatimonadetes > Longimicrobiales > Longimicrobiaceae > Longimicrobium. The sequence goes on from DASYJZ010000181.1 coordinate 2,451, forward strand.
GAGGTGGAGGACGACGCCGGCGGGCCGTTTCCGCCGTATCCCCGCGACGCACTGCCGGCGGCGCTGCGCGACGCGGGCATCGACCTGTCGGACGAGGGGACGCCGATGGTGGCGCTCTACTCCGACATCCGCGCCTGGAAGGGGCGCCCGGGGATCAGCGCCGCGGCCCGAGAACGCGTGCGCGAGGTGACGGAGGCGGCGCCGGAGACCACGGTGCTGCTGTTCAGCCATCCCCGCCTCGCAGACGAGCTGCCGACCGCGCGCAACCTGCTCGCCGCCTGGGGTGGCGAGGCGATCATGCAGGAAGCCGTGGCGGCGTGGCTCACCGGCGCTTCGGGGGCGATGGCGGGCGCCGCGGGAGGAATCGACCGGTAGGGGGTGTGGCGGCGGGATCGGCGCGCGCCCGAGGGTGGCCCCTCCCCGGAAATCGCGGACGGTACAGCATGTCCGCGATTTCCGACCCTCCCACGACGGAGGGTTGAGCGCTTCGCTCGGGGCTGCACGAGACCGCAGTGACGCGGGATGGGTGGTGCCGAACTTGCGCCCGCGATGGCGCGGTTCGGGAACGACGGCGACGACGGGAGGCGCGCGTGGCGGAGAGACGGACAGGGGGGATCGGGCAGGTCTTCGCGAGCCGCAAGATGGCCGTTCTCCTCGTTCTCGGCTTCAGCTCGGGGCTGCCGCTCTATTTCACCGACAAGATGCTGCAGGCCTGGATGACGGTGGAGGGGGTGGACCTCGCCACCATCGGCGTCTTCGGCCTGGTCGGCCTCCCCTCCACCTTCAAGTTCGTCTGGGCGCCGCTCCTCGACCGCTACGTGCCGCCCTTCCTGGGGCGCCGGCGCGGCTGGCTGGTGGTCACGCAGGTGCTGCTGATGCTCGCCACCGCGGCGATGGCGCTCCACGACCCGCGCCGCGGGCTGCAGGCGCTCGCGATCAACGCCGTGCTGATCGCCTTCTTCAGCGCGTCGCAGGACATCGTGGGCGACGCCTACCGCACCGACGTGCTGGCGGAGCGGGAGATGGGGCCCGGCGCGTCGATCTGGGTGCTCGGTTACCGCATCGCCATGCTGGTGACGGCGTCGCTGGCGTTCTTCCTGGCGGACCGTCTGAGCTGGCCGGCGGTGTACGTGATCATGTCGCTGCTGATGCTGGTGGGCGTCGCCGGGTCGCTGGCCGCGCCGGAGCCGGTGCTGCGCGACCGGCCGCCGCGGTCGCTCGCCGAAGCCGTCTGGTATCCCTTCCAGGAGTTCTTCCAGCGCGCCGGCGCCGTCCGCGCCGTGGTGGTGCTGCTCTTCGTGGTGCTCTACAAGCTCGCGGACAACCTGGCGATCGGGATGGCGACCCCGTTCCTGCTGAAGAACGGCGTCACCCAGGCGCAGCTCGGCGCTGTGGGCGGCGTGGGGCTGGTCGCCACCATCGGCGGCACCGTCGTGGGCGGAGCGATCGTGGGGTGGCTGGGGATCAACCGCTCGCTGTGGGTGATCGGCGTGCTGCAGGCGCTGTCGCAGCTGGGCTACTACGCCCTGGCGCGCTTCGGGGCGAGCTGGCCGCTGCTGGTGGCCGCCACCATCACCGAGAACGCGGTCTACGGGATGGTCGGCGCGGCGTTCATCGCCTTCCTGATGAGCATCTGCAGCCGCCGGTTCTCGGCCACGCAGTATGCGCTGCTCTCCTCGCTCATGGCCTTCAGCCGCGTCTGGGCGCTGGTGCCCGCGGGGTACCTGGCCGAGCGGGTGGGGTGGCCGAGCTTCTTCCTGCTGGCGATGGCGTCCGGCATCCTCCCCCTGCTGCTGCTGCCGTTCTTCGCGCCCTGGAACCGCGAGGTGCCGACGATCGCCGCCGCGCACCCCGGCGCGGTGGAGGAGGAGACGAACGGATGATCCGCACGCGGCAGGTCGCCGGCCCCACCCTGCTCGTCACCCTGATGGTGCTGTCGACCGCCTGTGCGCCTGCGCGTCCCGGCGCGCGGCCGGCCGACGCGCCCGCCGCGGAGGTCCAGCCCGGGCCGTCCGCCGCCGCCTCGCGCGGCAGCCTGCCGCCGGTGCCCGCCCGCAACGGTCCGCTCGCGATCGACATCGTCTACCCGGGCGAGGGGCAGGCGCTCACGGCGGCGGACAGCAACTTCGTCTTCGGGAGCGTGGGGACGGGCGGCGCGCGGCTGACCATCAACGGCCAGCCGGTGGAGGTCGCGGCCAACGGCGCCTTCCTCGGGTTCCTCCCCGTCCCCGCGAACGGCGTGTACGACTTCGTCGCGGAGGCGGGCGGGCAGCGCGCGACGGCGAGGCGCACGGTGACGCTCCCGGCCGCCGCCGGCGCGGGCGGCGGGTCGCTGTCGATCGTGGGCGGCACGCTCATCCCCGCCGGCGCGGTGACAGTCCGGGAGGGCGAGCGCGTGACCGTCCGCTTCCGCGCGACGCAGGGTGCCACGGCGCGGCTCGTCTTCCCCGACGGCACCTCCATCCCCCTCCTCCCCCGCAGCGTCGTCCAGCGGGCAGAAGGGTTCCAGCAGGACGTCTCCGGGGAGCCGCGCGAGTTCATCGAGTACGCCGGCAGCTTCGCGGTGCAGGCCCCGCTCACGACCATCCGCGGGACGGCCCCGGTGATGGTGGCGCCGCTCCCGCCCGGCGCGGGGACGGCGACGGTCGAGCTGGTGCGCGGGCGCGACACGCTGCGCACGCCGCTGGAGGTCTCGCTCGGGGTGCTGCGCGCGGGGGAGACGCGCGTCGCCGTCGCGGCGGGCGACCGGCCGGACAGCACGGTGATCGGTCAGGCGCTGCCGGGGACGGGAACGCCGTACGAGTGGTTCTTCCCCGTCGGCACCGTCTTCACCGTC
>DASYJZ010000182.1:0-2381 GCA_035995965.1 Longimicrobium sp.
CGCGTAAGGGCGCCGGACGCGGACACCATCCCGGGCACGCCCCCCCGCCGGTCGCCGCCCCCGCCCGCGCGCAGCGTCAGCGTGGTTGGCAGCGTCCGCACCGCCACGCCGCCGCGCGAGCCGCGCGCCACCAGCGGGACGCGCGCCGCCGCGGAGCCCGTCGCGCCCGCGCCCGAGACGCGCAGGGTGAGCCGGTGCGCCGCCGCGCCCGCCGCCGGCTTGGTCGCGACGGTCACGCGCACCAGGCCGCTCCCGCCCGCGGCGAGCTCGAGCGCGGGCGCATCGGTGCGCGCCGCGAAGCCCAGCGTGCTCTCGACCGCGAGGCGGAGCGAGGCGGGGCCGTTCCCGCGGTTGGTCACGCGGAACACGGCCGCGTACTCCCCGCCGGCGACGGCGAAGCGCGGCACTTGGTCCACGGCGACATCGATCCCCTGGCGCGCGCGCACGGCGACCACGACCGAATCCGACGCGCGCCCCAGTCGGTAGCGCAGGACGTAGCTCGCCGCCGCGGCGCCGCGCGGAACCACCGTCGCGAGCAGGCGGACGGCGGACGCGCCCGGCGCCAGGGGAGCATCGGCGTCGGGCGAGAGCGAGGGCCACCCGCGCGGAAGCGAGGCGGCCGCTGCGGCGGGCGAGGCGAGCGGGTTGCGGACCCGGAAGGCGACGGCGAGCGGCGCGCCGGGGTCGGCCTGCACGCGCGCCGGCCCCACCCGCTCCACCTGCGCGGAGAGCGGGGCGGAGAGGAGCGCGAGACCGAGGCCGAGCAGGGCGCGCCTCATCCTCCCTCAGAGCTTCAGGCGGTACTGCGCGCCGAAGACCTGGTCGCCGCCCGCGTCCGCCACCACCAGCGCCTGGTACGTGCCGGCGGGGACCGCGCCCAGCTCGAACCGCTGCCGGAGCGAGGTGCCCGGGTAGAGCAGCCCGCGCCGGCTGGAGAAGCTCCCCACCCGGTGCCCCGCCTCGTCGAAGAGCTCCACCCGCAGCTCAGGGCGGTACGCCACCTCGCCCGCGTTCGCCAGGTCGAACTCCAGCACCTTCCCGCGCGCGGCGGCGTAGGCGTGCGCGTTGGAGAACGACACCCTCGGCGCGGGTCCCGCCAGCGTGGTCGCGATCTGCACCCCGTAGCGGATGGACGGCTGGATGCCGACCCGCACGCGCGCCCCGGCCGGTGCCGCGGTGGACTCGGCGCTGCCGGGCGCGACCCCCTCCACCATCAGCATGCTCCAGAAGGTGCCGCCGAGCCCCGCGTCTGCCGGGACCCTGACCGTGTAGCCCACCGTGGCCTCGCCGCCGGCGGGGATGCGCACCTGCGAGGGCGAGAAGGAGATCCACCGCGCGCTGCTGCGGGGCAGCGACCCCGGCGCGCCGTAGCGGGTGCTCCCGTCGGCCGCGAAGGTGTAGTCGCGCAGGTAGACCTTCGCCTCGGCCGCGTCGCGGCCCTCGTTGCGCAGCCGCAGCGTGCCGGAGTACGTCTCGCCCGGCCGCGCCGGGTGCTCCTCCACGCCGCCGCCCACCACGGTGACCTGCGCGCGCGCGGTGGCAGCCGTCGCCGCCAGGGCGAGGGAGAGGACCAGTGCTCGCTTCATCGTTCCGATTTCCTGAAAAAGAAGCCGCGGGCGCGGCCGGGCGATCGCTCGCCCCGCCGCGCCCGCGAGAGAGCCGCCGCGCGTCAGGCGCCCGCGGTGATGGTGTAGGTCACCGTGCGGCTGGTGGACGGCACCACGCCCGCCGCGGCCGTGGCCGAGAGCGTGTAGGTGACGTTCAGCCCCGACGCGTTCACGGTGCCGATCCCCGTGACCACGTCCTGCGCGGTGGTGCCGAGCTGCACCGCCCCGGCGCTGGTGGCGCCCGACGGCGCGGCCAGGGAGGCCGACAGGGTGACGCCCGACGGCGTGTCGGCGTCGATCTGCGCGGTCACCTTGCGGTTCGTCTCGTTGGTGGTGACGGCGTACGAGGCGTTCGCGGTGGCCGACGTGGGGGCGCTCCCCGCGGTGGCCGTGCTGATGGTGAGCGACGGCGACCCGGTGAAGGAGAGCTGGTTGATGGCCTGGACCTCGAGGGCCACGTCCTGGGTGGCCTGCGCGCTCGCCTTCGCGGCGGAAAGGGCGAGCAGGACCACGGCCGGAGCGGCGTAGCGGAAGAGCTTCATGAGCGTGTCTGCGGAAGTGGAATGAGAAGAATGCCTCCGGGACCGTCGCCCGGCGGAAGGAGTCGTACGCTGGCCAGCGTGCCGCATCGATAAGCACAGGCCGGACCATGGGCTCCAAGTCAGGTAAGCCGTTGCAGGACAGGCATTTATGGCGATTCGCCCGCGGGGCCGGAATTTCCGTGGGCCGTATGGAAACTGAACGTGCAACCCTTTGCAAACACTTGATTTTCGT
>DASYJZ010000183.1:0-5688 GCA_035995965.1 Longimicrobium sp.
CTCGATGAATTCATCATCCTTGAAGCCGTTGCAGATGATGGGGGCATCGGAGCCGTTGGTGAGGGCCAGGACCGCCAGGAGTTCCGGCTTGCTGCCGGCCTCCAGGCCGAAGCCGAAGGGCCTGCCGAAGTCGACAATTTCCTCCACCACGTGGCGCTGCTGGTTGACCTTGATGGGGTAGACCGTGGTGTAGCTCCCCTCGTACTCGAACTCGCGGATGGCGTTGCCGAACTTCTCCGCCAGCGTGGCCACGCGCGTGCGCAGGATGTCGCTGAAGCGCAGCAGGAGCGGGAGCCCGATCCCCTGCGCCTCCATGTCCACCGCGAAGTCGTAGAGGTCGATGGCCCGCTCCGGCTCGCGGGTGGGCTGCACCACGACGTGGCCCTTCTCGTTCACGTCGAAGTAGCCGATCCCCCAGCCCTCCACGTTGTACAGCTCGCGGGCATCCGCGACGGTCCACTTGCTGGCGATCTCGTCCTCCTGCGGTTCGAACGGTTGCGGTCTGGAAGCGGCTGATTATGCACCCCCGCCCGCGGCCGCGAAAGTGTCCGGGCAACGACCGGGCCGCATGATCTCCCACCCCGCTGGATGTTCGTGCATCCGCCGTCGACGCGCCGACGACGCGCCGTCTCCCGCTGCCTCCGCGCCGCCTTGAACCCCGGCCCCGCGCGCGCTAGGTTGCGCCCTGCGCCACCCACTCCCGCACTTTCGGTCGCTCGCACCTTCGCACTCGATGTACCGCGCCCCGGACTTCACGCAGCCGCGCTTCGCCCACGCACCCGACGCCCGCTTCGAGGCCGCGCCGCAGGACGGCGTGCTCCCGGAGGGGTTCTTCGCCACCACCAACCTCCCCACCTACGTGCGCGTGGGCGGCGAGTGGAAGCTGCCGCGCGACCCGCGCATGGACTCGGCGCTGGTGCTGGACCCCGACAACGTCCCGCGCGTGCTGGAGGGGCGCTACGTGCGCCGCGGCCAGCTCGTGGCCATGGGCTTCGCGGAAGACGGGTCGCAGGGGATCTTCGTGCACGCCACCGGGCTGCTGGGCGACCCCGACCAGGGGCCGGAGGGCGAGTTCAAGTTCATGTCGTCCGACGTGAGCCGGGAGAAGCCGACGGACTACCCCGAGATGGCGCGGCTGCTGGTGGACGAGCGCGAGCGCGGGGGGCGCTTCATCTGGGTGGTGGGGCCGGCGGTGCTGCACTCCCGCGGCCGCGACACCCTCGCCTGGTTCGTGCGCAACGGCTACGTGGGCGTGCTCTTCGGCGGCAACGCGGTGGCGGTGCACGACATCGAGGCGGCCACGCTGGGCACCACGCTGGGGATGGACGGGCGGGGGATTCCCGTGGAGGGCGGGCACTCCTTCCACATGCGCGCGATCAACCGCGTGCGCCGCGCCGGCTCGATCGCCGCGGCGGTGGAGCAGGGGATCGTCACCGAGGGGATCATGCACGCGCTGGTCACCAGCGGCGTCCCCTTCGTGCTCTGCGGCTCCATCCGCGACGACGGGCCGCTCCCCGACACCATCACCGACCTGGTGAAGGGGCAGGAGGCGATGAAGGAGCACACCCGCCAGGCCACGGGGGTGATCATGATCGCCACCGCGCTGCACTCCATCGCCACCGGAAACATGCTCCCGTCGTACGTGTACCGCGAGGAGACGGGCGAGGTGCGGCCGCTCACCACCATCTGCGTGGACTCCTCCGAGTTCGTGGTGAGCAAGCTGAAGGACCGCGGCACGCACCAGGCCTTCGGGGTGATCACCAACGCGCAGGACTTCCTCCACGTGCTGCGCCACTTCGTGGAGGTCGAGGCCGCCAGCCGCGAGCCGGCGGCCGTAGCCTGAAACCCGCGCGGGACGCCGTTCGTTCAATCGAAAGACCCTTTCTCCCGCAGCCGGAGCCTCGCCGGATGCCCCGCTTCGACGTACCGCTCGCCGCACTGCTGCTGGCCGCCGCGCCGGCCGCGCGCGCGCAGGCGGGCTCGCTGGAGGTGAAGGTGACGGACGAGGCCGGGGCGCCGCTGGCCGGCGTGGTGGCGAAGGTCGACGGCGTGGCGCGCGGCCGCACCGGGGTGGACGGGCGGGTGAAGGTGGGCGGCCTCGCGGCGGGGTGGCACGCGTTGAAGCTGGCCCGCGACGGCCGCGTGGGGCTGGGGCTCGGGATGCTCCTCCCCGCCGGCGGGATCGCGGCGGTGGAGGTCGGGCTGCCGCGCGCACGCGCCTCCGCCATCCCGCTCCCCCGGCTGAACGTGGTCGCGCGCAAGGACGGGGAGCTCGGCGACCGGGCGCACGGCGGCCGCGGCGCGGGCGGCACGGGCCGGCGCTGGAGCGGCGGCGACATCCTGCGCCGCAAGCCCGGCCGCCTGACCGACGTGCTGCGGGACGCGCCGGAGGTGGAGCTGGTGGAGGGGGCGAACGGCACGGTGCTGCGCTTCCGCCGCGCCTTCGCGGCGCGCGAGGGGTCGCCGGGGCAGGCCGGGCTCGCGCCGCCTGACTGCGCCCCGGCCTACTACGTGGACGGCGTGCGCTTCGAGGGGCTGGAGACGCCGGACGTCTTCCCGCCTGCCGAGGTGGACGAGGTCGTCCTCTACGCCGGCAACGTCCCACCCGCCTACGGGGGGATGCGCGCCTCCTGCGGCGCGGTGGTGATCCGCACCCGCGGCACGCCCGCCGCCGACGACAAGCCCCGGGCGCGACCCAGCTATCTTCGCCCCGGCGCACCCAAGCCCGTCGTACCGCCGAACCCCGGCAAGTCCGCCCGCCCGACCGCGAAGCTCCCCCAGGCCCGCCCGTGAATCTTCAGAATCCGGGTATCGAGTCGCGCTCCGGGCACCGGCTCCCGAGCGCCGGCGACAGATCCTTCGGCCTGCGAAGTGTTCGCGCGCCGCGAGTCGGGCGGATCCTGGCCGCCGCGGTCGTGGCGGCCTGCGCCGTCCTGTCGCGCACACCCGCGCTGGCCCAGGGCGACGCCTCGGTGGACCTGCAGGTGACCGACGGGGAGACGGGCGCGCCGCTCGCGGGCGCCACCGTGCGCGTGGACGGCGTGGTCCGCGCGGTGAGCGACACCACCGGGCGCGTCGTCCTCGTCGGCCTGGAACGCGGGCGCCACCTGCTCGACGTGGCGATGCTCGGGCGCCGCACCGTATCTCCCGAGGTCGAGATCGCCGGCGGCGAGGCGCTGATCCTGGAGGTGGTGCTGGAGACGGAGGCCCTGGAGATGCCGGAGATGGTGGTCTCGGCGGAGCGGGGAGGCGCGTCGGCGGTTCGCGGGCGCGGGCGCGGCGGGCGGCGCATCGGCCGCGACGAGATCGCGCGCAGCGGCGCCACCCGGCTCGGCGAGCTCCTGGTCCGCGTCGGCGCGCTGCAGCCCGACGGGCGCGTTCGCCAGGCGCGCTGCGGCCCGCGCGTGGTGGCCGACGAGATCGTGCTCGGCGAGACCGACCTCGACATCTTTCCCGTGCAGGACGTGGAGGCGGTGGAAGTCTTCTCCATCGGCGCGGTGCCCCCGGAATACGGGGGGACGCTGGCGGGCGTCTGCGGCGTCGTGGCCGTGTGGACGCGCCACCAGTGAGCGCGCTTCCCTCGCCCTCGCCCGCCGAGCGCGACGCGCGCAACCCCTTCCTCGGCGCCGCCCTGGCATCCGTGGCGGACCGCATCCCCCCCGAGCGCGTGGAGCAGGTGTGGCTCTTCCCGCCCCGCCGCGTCGGCGCGAAGGAGAGCGGCCTGGCCGTGCTCGTCGTCGCCGCCCAGGACGAGGCGGACGCGGGACGGGCCATCTGGACCGTGCGCTACGACGCGGAGACGGGGAAGGGCGGGAAGACGGCGGCCGCGCACGCGCTGGAGGAGCAGGGCACCGTCCCTCCGGACCGCGTGGGCCGCATCGTGGACGGGGTGGTGCGCAGGCTGGAGGCGGAGAGCGATGCCCCCGACGTGCGCGAGCTCGCCGGGGATGCGGCGGAGTGGCGCGCACTGCTGGTGGAGCTCGGCGCGCCCCTGGCGGTTGACGGCGGCAACGGAGAATGATTATCGTTTTGGGATGGAAACCAGTGCTTCGACGTCCGCAGGAGATCCGATGTCCGCTCTCGCGCCCCCTCCCGCCGCACTCTCTCCGTACCTGCCGCTCTTCCGCCGCTACCTGCGCCAGCAGGGGCTGCCGGTGACGCTGCAGCGCGAGGTGGTGGCCGACGTGGTGTTCAACTCGCGCGAGCACCTGAGCGTGGAGGAGATCGAGGCGCGGCTCAAGGAGCGGGGCGAGCGCATCGGCAAGGCGACCATCTACCGCACCATGGAGATCCTGGTGCGCAGCGGCCTGGTCGAGGACCACGACTTCGGCGACGGCTTCAAGCGCTACGAGCACCTGTTCGGGCATCAGCCGGTGCACGAGCACCTGGTCTGCACCAGCTGCCGGGCCGTGGTGGAGTTCGAGCGTCCCGAGATCGACCGCATCCAGGACGAGGTCGCCGCGGCGCACGGCTTTCTCCCCACCCGCCACCGGCTGGAGATCTACGGCCTCTGCGCCGGCTGCCAGGAGAAGGGGATCACCGTGGAGTACCGCGGGCTGGCCTGCCCGGTGCTGGAAGTCGCGTAATTCCTTCGATTCAGCAACAGATCATGACAGGATGCCAAATCCGGGGATTCAGGTTGTGCAGTCGCATGGGGCTCGAACGATCGATCACCGCGTCAGTGCGTGAGCCGACGACATGCACCGACTCCTCACCTGAATTTTGTATGATCCTGGTTTCACAGAATATCTATGCATCGGCTCCACCCTTGAGACGTCATCCCGAGCGGTGCCGCCGCGCCGAATTAGACGCGTCACCAACGCTTGGCGGCACCCGAGGGATCTAGACTTTCCGCCGCGATGACGCCGCTTCGTCGCCTCGACAGGCTTTAGATCCCTCGGCGCCGCCAGGTCCAGCGTGGGTTCGGGTCCGGAGCGGCGGCGCCTTCGGGATGACGTCTCTTCGCACCATCGATTGGGGAAATCGGTTCTTTTCGCACCCGTGAAGAACCTCCCCCGATCTGTCCGTCTACATTCCGTGGTCGCCGTCGTCGCCCCGCGCGAGGCGTTTGCCGCGCGTCCAGGGTCGGTCACGGCGACTTTTGCAGCGCCAGGCGCACCCCACAATGAGAGGGCACATCATGTTCATCGACGTCACTTCTCCTCCGCACAACGCGAACGGCCTCAACCTCGACAACTTCGCTCCATTCCTCTCGGCCGACGTGGTCGGCACCACCGGCGGGACCCTCTACGTTCCGCGCGGCATCTACCGCATCGCCCAGAACCTGACGATCGCCGCCGACATCTACTTCGAGCAGGGGGCGAGGCTGAAGCTCGACCCCCTGGTGGTGGTGACGCTGAACGGCGCCGTCCATGCCGGCGCGTACCAGATCTTCGACGTCCCGTTCGAGGGATCGACGCACCAGCCCCTGGGCAACGTGATCCCCAACTGCGTGGAGCAGCTGCTCCCGCAGTGGTGGGGCGCCAGGGGCGACGGTGTCGCGGACGACTCGCCGCCGATCCAGGCCGCGCTCGCCGCGGCCAGGAACTCGGGCGTGCTCGGCTCCGGCGCGCGGGGGGCGGTCGTCTTCTTCCTCCCCGGAGTGTACCGGATCACGAAGTCGCTGAACTGCACCGTGGGGCAGTTCAACCTGCGGGGATCGGGGCAGTACCAGAGCGTGCTGCGCGG
>DASYJZ010000184.1:0-2168 GCA_035995965.1 Longimicrobium sp.
TGTCGCGGCCGCGGCTCTCGCGCACCGCGGCGGGGATGCCGCGCCCCTCCAGCACGCTCACGAAGTGCTCCAGCCGGGCGCGCTTCGACGGCTCCCAGTCGGTGCCGGGGATGGGGTTGAAGGGGATCAGGTTCACGAACGCCCGGAACTCGCCCACCACCTCCGCCAGCTCCTCGGCCAGCCCGGGGAGGTCGGTGACGCCGTCGATCATCACGTACTCGAAGGTGATCCGCTTCCCCCCCGCCTCGTCGAACTTGCGCAGCGCGTCGAGCAGCGTGGGGAGCGGGTACTTCTTCTCCAGCGGGATCAGCTTCTGGCGCAGCTCGTGGGTGGGGGCGTGCAGGCTCACCGCCAGCCGGTACTGCTCCGGCATCTCCGCCAGCTGCAGGATCCCGGGGACCACGCCCACGGTGGAGACGGTGATGCGGCGCGCGCCCACGCCGTAGCCGCGGTTCAGGATCGCCAGGGTGGGGAAGAGGGCGCGCGGGTTCATCAGCGGCTCGCCCATCCCCATGAAGACGATGTTGCTGATCTCGCCGTAGCCGTTGTCGCGCGCCCAGCGCCGGGCGCCGCGGAACTGCGCCACGATCTCGCCCGCGCCGAGCTGGCGGCGGTACCCCGCCCAGCCGGTGGCGCAGAACGAGCACGCCATGGCGCACCCCGCCTGGCTGGAGATGCAGAGCGTCAGCCGGCTGGAGGTGGGGATCAGCACCGACTCGATCAGCTCGCCGTCCTTCAGCCGCCAGAGGTGCTTGGCCGTGCCGTCCACCGAGCGCGAGAGCTTGGCCACGGCGGGGGCGGTGAGGTCGAACGCCTCCTTCAGCGCCTCGCGCTCGGCCGCCGGGAGGTCCGTCATCTCGTCGAAGCTTCCCGCGAGCCGCTCGTACAGCCAGCGTGCGACCTGCCCCGCGCGGTAGCGGGCCTGCCCGCGCGCGGCGAAGTGGTCGGCGAGGACCGCCTGCACCTCCTCCGGAAGGAGGCCCGCGAGGTCGGGCTTGATGGTGGCGGCGATCGTCATCGATTCAAGGGAACAGGTGCCAAGTGCCAAGTGCTGAGTGCCCGGTGCTGATTCTGCCGTTTCCCGGATGCCTGATCCTTCGCACCAGACCCACGATGTCATCCTGAGGCCCGACCACACCAGAATAACAGCGTGCGCCGGACGCCGCAGGCCGAAGGATCTATCGCCGCCGGCTCGGCAGCGCGTCCGAAGCGGCACCTCGTCCGGATTGGCGCCGCCGCCGGGTGATTCACCGCCGGGGCGAAACGGTTCCGTGCGTGCTTGATGCGGCACCGGGCGGGGGTTAGGTTTGCAAGGTCCGCACCGGCCACGCCCTGGGCGTGGCCGGGCCGTTTCCGGGGTCCGAGCCGCCGCCGATTTCGAGTGCTGCTGACCGAGCTGCTGAGCGCCGACCGCGTCCGCGTCCCCCTGGCGGCGCGCTCCAAGGAGGCCGTGCTGGAGGAGCTGGTGGCGGTGCTCGCGGACGCCGGGGTGGTGGACGACGCGGCCGCCACGCTCGCCGCCGTGCGTCAGCGCGAGGCGGTGCTCTCCACCGGCATCGGCAGCGGCGTGGCCATCCCACACGGCAAGTCCGACAGCGCGGCCGGGCTGTCGGTCGCGGCCGGCGTGGCCGCCGAGCCGCTGGACTTCGACTCGCTGGACGGCGAGCCGGTGCGTCTCCTCTTCCTGCTGGTGGGGCCGGAGAGCGCCGCGGGGCTGCACGTGAAGGCGCTCTCGCGCATCTCCCGCCTGGTGCGGCGCGAGGAGACGCGCGCGCGCCTGGCCGCGGCGTCCTCGCCGGCGGAGTTCATGGCCGTGGTGGCCGAGGCCGAGGCGGAGGGGGCGTGAACGGCTTCACCGCGCGCTGGGGGCCGGCGCTGCTCTGGGCGGCGGCGGTCTTCGTCGCCTCGTCGCGGCCCACCCTGCCGCAGCTCCCCTCGGTGCTGGGGTGGGACAAGCTGCAGCACGCCGCCGCGTACGCGGTGGGCGGGCTGCTGATCGCGCGCGCGCTGGGCGGGCGCGGCCGGCGCGCCGCGGTGCTGGCGATCGTGCTGGGCTCGCTCTACGGGGCGACCGACGAGCTCCACCAGCGCTTCGTCCCCAACCGCAGCTCCAGCCCGGTCGACTGGATGGCCGACACCCTGGGGGTGCTGGCCGGGGTCGCGCTCTG
>DASYJZ010000185.1:0-16824 GCA_035995965.1 Longimicrobium sp.
GACCACCGAGCCGTAGGGGGTGAGGTCCGAGGTCAGGTCCAGGAAGGTGTAGCCGCCCCCCGGCCGCTCCACCGCGGCGATCATGTGGTCGAACTGCTCGATCGACGGGAACGCGCGGTTCACGTTCCCCGACGAGTTGAGCAGCACCGGGTACGCCTTCACGCCCATCCGCCGGGCGACCGCCACGAACAGCGTCGCCTTGTCCTTGCAGTCGCCGTACTGTGTCTGCAGCACCGCCGCGGGAAGGCGCGGCTGGTACCCCCCGATCCCCAGCGAGAGCGAGACGTAGCGGAAGTCCTGCGCCACCCAGCGGTGCACCGCGCGCAGCGAGTCGTCGAGCGTGCGGGCGTCCTTCACCACCTCGGCCACCTTCGCCTCGATCTCGGGGGTGAGGGCGTAGCGCCCCTCCTCGAGCCCGTGGTACCAGCGGGCGATCTGCGCCCACGAGGTGTTCCCCCCCAGCAGGATGCTCATGTAGACGCCGTTGGAGTCGGCCATGAACGGCTCGGGCTCCACCTTGGGCACCTCGGCGGTGGTCCAGTCGTAGACCACGGCGCCGCCCACCCGCCGCTCGCCGCGGCGGAAGGTGAGGTTCAGCTCGCGGATGCGCGGCTGCAGCGAGGCGGGGACCTCCACCACGTAGCGCGAGCGGCGCACCGGCTGGCCGGTGTGCACGCTCCAGCTCCCCAGGAAGTCGCCCGGGATCAGCGGCTTGATGTTCTCGATGGTGTAGCTGTAGTCCACCATCACCCCGGGAACCACGCCGCCCATGGTGATGCGGCGGATCTTCTGGTCGGTGTAGACCGGTGAGCTCTCCGAGACCGGCGCCGCGCTCTCCTGGTCGTGCTCCGGCTTCGCGGAGATCACGTGGCCGTCGGCGCCCACCACGCGCGCCCAGTTGAGGCGGAAGCGCTGGCGGGTGCCGTCGTAGCTGAAGGTGCGCTCGGCCATTCCCTCCACCGCGTCCTGCGTGAGCACCTGGGCGACGGTGCGGTAGGTGCGCGAGTCGGTGCCGTCGGCGTTGATCACCACCACCCCGTCGTCGAGGATGGTGACCGCGTCTTCGTCGGGGTAGTCGGCCGCCTTCACCGCCAGGCGGTAGAGGGTGTCGTCGCGCACCGACGGGTCGCCCCGCTCGGTGATCCGCGGCGCCTGGGCGTGGGCCGCCTGCGCGGCCAGCGAGAGCCCCAGCAGGGCCGCGGCGAGGGTTCGCGTCACGAGTTGTCTCGGGAGAAAGGCGATGGGGATGGCGCGTACGGCGGGAGCGCGCCCACCGAATGTAAACCCTTGCGGCGCAGCCTTCAAGCGCCCCGGCGGTGCCTCGGCGACATCGCCGCCCGGGCACCGGCTTTCATCTCACAGGGGTCATGGGGGTCACGGAGGTCCACGCGCAGTCCCCGGTGACCTCCGCGACCCCCGTGAGAGACCTGCTGTTTGGTCTGGAGGTCACCGTGTCTTCCACCGCCGCGGCTCCAGCCTGGGCGGGCGCGCGCCGTGGCGGCGGGCGCCGAGCACCGGCAGGTACTCCAGCTCCTCGCCGCTCTCGGCGGCGCGCAGCATCAGCCCGCCGCGGCTCATGTCGCCGCGCCCCACGAAGGCGGCGGGGAACACCAGCCGCTCCCCGAAGATCCCCGCCAGCACGTCCACGTACTTCCCCGAGGCGATGCTCCCCAGCAGCACCACCAGCGCGTCCGGGCACGCCTCCGCCAGCGCGCGGGCGTGCGTCTCCAGCGGGCCGCGGTAGCCGGGGTTGTCGAGCGCCACCGCCCCGGCGGCGAACTCGCGCAGCAGCTCCACCCCGACGGTGGAGTCCGGGGTGACCAGCCCGCGCGTAGGGGTGATCACCAGCGCGCCCGGGAGCCCGGCCGGCGGCGCGGAGAAGCGGCGGACGTAGGCCATCTTCCCGCGGAAGTAGAGCCCGCTCATGAAGCTGAAGACGTCGCCCAGCGGCGCGCCGCCCGGCTCGCGCAGCCGCTTGGCCAGCGGGAACGCCGCCGCGTCGCGCATCACCAGCTGGCCGCGCTTGCCGCCCGCGAAGGCGGGGGAGAGGAGGAAGATGCGCGGAGTGAACATGCCTCCCGAGCGCAAGCAAGGGTCGCGCCGGGGCGGAGCCGCGGACGTCGCTGAAAACTCCCGGCCGTGTCCATCCACATGGTTGCTGCGTTCGGCGGCGCGGCGGAGATCGTTGCGTTTTCGGGAGATGTCCATAGGGATGGCGGTAAAGGCTTCGTCGCTTCTCATCCCACGCACTTCCTCTTTGCAGTCCATCTTCGCAGGACCCCATCATGAATACTCGCACCGCATCGGCCGCGCTGGTGGCCGGCCTCGCACTCGGCACCGCATGGCTGCGGCCCCAGGCTGAGCCCGAAACGCCGCAGAACGTGGGCGCGCAGACCGGGGCGTCCACGACTTCGGGGGGATCGGACCCGGTCCCGCGGGATGCGGGCGGGCCGGAGGTAGAGGAGCATCCCACCGGGCAGTACCTGCTGCAGCGCTACCTGCACAGCGAGGTGAACGACCAGGAGTTCCCCGTGGCCGGCGTGACGCCGGGCGTGATGATCGTCACCGTGCCGGACCCGATCGATTCGCACATGGACTGGGCGTTCGACACGTACCTCGAGTCCGTGCGCCGCGCCTACGAAAGGGCCGGGTACGTGCTCGACCGGTTCTGGCTCCCCTGGTCGGAGAAGAGCGATACCACCTGGGCCGAGGTGCCCGGCACCCGTGCGAGACGCGTGCGCGAAGAGTACCCCGGGGTGCTCCTCTTTCGAAGCGCCACGGCGCGGGACACCGCGCCGCAACTCGTCTACCTGGTGGGCGAGGTGCCCACGGCCGGCGTGCACAAGGGCGCGTTGCGCCGGGCTCTCGACGAGCGCGACCGGCTGCTTCCTCTCGCTCGCGCCGACAGCCACGATATCGTGCGCATCGTAGGCCCGTCGTTCTCCGGCTCGACCGTGTCCCTGGCGCAGGGGATACGGGAATGGAGCACCGCCTCCCCGCCCCGCACGGCGGCCGCCGCAGCCGTCCCCGCAGACTCCGCCACGTCCCGGTCTCGCGCCAGTGCGGCCCCGGCCCCGCGGGCGAACGCGGTCAGGATCCTGAGCGGCGCCGCGACGCTGGCGAGCAACCTGGCGGCGTTCGACAGCGCCCACGCCGGCCCGCGCGTCTTCTATCGCGCCACCGTCCACAGCGACGATGCGCTCACCCGCACGCTGCTGAGCTCCGTCGTATGCCGGCTCGGGATACACGCGAGCCAGGTGCTGCTGCTGCACGAGTCCGGCACGGCGTACGGGAACGCGGCGGAGACCGGCCTTCGATCCTCGGGCGGCGTCCAGGTGCGCTGCGCCGTCGCAGGGAGTGATTCGGTGCTCAACTCCGCGGCGTTCCTGCACATCGCCTTCCCGATGAACATCGCCAGCCTGCGGGCCGAGTACGAGTCGCACCCGCGCGCGGCCGCGACGAAGCCGGACCAGCAGCCGCAAAGCCGCAGCCGCACCCGCCTGACGCTGCGCGACCCCGAGCGCCCCATGGATCACCTCCCGGTCATGTCGGAGCTCACGCCGCCGTCGCTCGAGGTGCTGGTGAACCAGATCGAAGACGCGGTGAGCCGCCACGGCGTGAGGGCGGTGGGAATCGTGGCCAGCGACGTGCGCGACAAGCTCTTCCTGGCGGAGGAGATGCGCGCGCGGCTGCGCGACGTGACCTTCTTCACCTTCGAAGGAAACTCGCTCTTCCTGGTTCCCGACAAGAACCCGTTCTTCCATGGGATGCTGGTGCTCTCCACCTATCCGTTGACCCTTGAAAACCAGTGGTGGACCGGCGAGGGCTCGCAACGGCACCAGCTTCTTCCCTTCGCCAACGAGGGGGCGCAGGGAATCTACAACGCCCTGCTCATGCAGTTGGACCTCGGCGACGGGATGGCGGAGTACAGGGCGCCGTTCGGCGCAGACACGCTCCGGACGCCCCCGGTGTGGGTGTCGATGGTGGGGAGCCAGTCGTTCCTCCCACTGGCCTTCGACCGCGACAGCGGGCAGGCGGCTGTCCTGAAGCGGCAGCCGGCGAGCCTGAGCTTCTTCACCGTGCTGGGCCTGCTCCTGCTGGCGGCCGGGCTGGTGTCCGCCGCGGCGAGGATGCTTCGGCGCAACGACCTCGTGCCCCGTATTTCAAAACAGATCCAGGGCCCCGCGCTTGAAGACGAGGTGCGCTGGGGCTCGCAGCTCCTGCACCGCCACCTTTACGCCTTCCTTCGCATCCTCGCGCTTCTCAGCATCTTCATCCCGGCGGCCGTCCTGGTCTACACGGCCGTGAGTGGCGCCACGCCAGTGGGACCCACCATCGGGATGGTGGCGGTCGCGCTCGTCAGTGCCATCCTGGCCACCCTTTACTTCTTCATCACGGACCTGAGGACACCCGCCCTAGTCCAGGCGCCACCCGTCGGCCCGGGATCGCCGCGGGGCCCAAGCGCCCCCGGCAGGTGGCGCGTCTGGGCTGTGGGCGTGGTGCTGCTCTTCACGGCCGGCGCGGCCCTACTGCTCTCCGCGAAGATCTCCCGGGGCGCGTACGGCGTGCTGGTCGGCGTGCTCCTGCTGGCATGGGTGGCAGGGGCCGCCGCCGGGACGTGGCATGCGCTGCAGGCCGGACGGGCTACCTGGAACATGGCGCCCGCAAGCTGGAGGTACGCGGGGCTCCCGCGTCTTCTCTTCCGCCCCCGGAGCTACGCGGCACTCCGTCGCCTTCGTCGCCGCCTCAAGGCTTGGCCTACGGCAGGCGACGAAGGCGAGCGAGTGCCGCGGACCGAGCAGTTGCTCTGGATGTCTGAGGTCGCCGGTCGGGTGGGGGTGCTCGTGCTGGGAACGGGGTACTTCGTGGTGGGGATGGTGTTCACCGTAAGCCTGTTCAAGCGCTTCGCCGACGCCTCGTTTCCCATGCTGCTGGACCGCCTGAGCCGGCTGGACAGCGGTGCCTCGCCGCTGCTGCTGATCGCGCTGTCCGGCGTAGGATTCGCCGCCTGGTGCACCTGGCACCTGGAACGTATCGAGCAACTTCGCTGGTCCACCGCCTTCGAGGGCGGGGTCTGGAAGCTGGCGGCGTTCCCGCATCCCCCCACGGGGCTGAAGGAGTTCACGAGCCTTGTGGCGAAGGTGCGCAGTCGCCTTTTCCTGCTGATGCCCAACTGGACCGACACGCTGTTCCTGCTGATGCTGCTGGTGCTCGCCGGGCTCCTGTACGCACGCGTACAGCCTACGGTGGAGCGGATGATCGGGTTGCGCGGCTTCGACCTGCTACTGCGCCTCGCGGTAATGGGCAGCCTGTGCACCATCGTGTGGGCCGTCTACCGGCTGCTGGCGGTATGGCGCGCGCTGCGGCGGGTGCTCGAGAAGGTGGGCGACACGCCGCTCCTCCCGGCGTTCCGGCGCCTGCCGGTGCGAGCGTCGCAGCTCACCCGTCTCACCCTGTGGGCATCGTCCGGCAAGGACCTGGTGAAGTCGCTGTCCGACGCGCAGTGGGGCCAGCTGGTCACCATCTACAGGGCAGGCAAGCTCGACGCGGTGAAGGGAGGACTGGAGCCGCGCGTGCGCGGGTGGGCGAAGCGGCTGATGAAGGTGGGGGGATCCGTCCACCGGATGGAGGGGACTCTGGACGACAAGTATGACGAGCGCTTGCTGAAGCTGGCCGAGATCCTCTGGTGGATGTGGCGGTCCGAACCGGACTCCGATGTCCTCGGCAAGTTGCCCGACGCGCTGAAGGATAAGGAGAAGACCGACACGGCCGCCGTGTTCCGCGACCGCTTCGACTCCGCGCATCGGCTTTGGCTGCGCGCCGCCGAGGAGTTCGCCGCGGTGCAGGTGGTGGACTACGTGGAGTGGGTGCTGCAGCAGATGCGGACCCTGGCGCTGTTCATCTTCGTCACGCTCATCGTCACC
Source organism: Longimicrobium sp. (assembly GCA_035995965.1). Taxonomy (GTDB): domain Bacteria; phylum Gemmatimonadota; class Gemmatimonadetes; order Longimicrobiales; family Longimicrobiaceae; genus Longimicrobium. Next base: position 5,925 of record DASYJZ010000185.1, read on the forward strand.
ACGGCGCTGATCTCGTCGTACCCCTTCCAGCCGCAGGGCGAGGTAAAGCTGGTGTTCACCCTCCTGCTGCTGGGTACGGTGGCCTCGCTCCTGTACGTGATGGTGGCGATGAACCGCGACGAGGTGCTGAGCCACATCGCCGCCACCGATCCCGGACGGCTGAACTGGAGCTGGTCGTTCGCGCTGAACATCGGTGCGGTCGCGCTGATCCCGCTGCTGACGCTGTTGAGCAGCGAGGTTCCGGGGCTGCACTCCGTACTGTTCTCCTGGGCCGAGCCGCTGGTGAAAGCGCTGACGCACAGCGGCTGATCGTGACGCGGTGGGTCTTCGACATGAAGAGGGGCATCCGGCCGGGTCCCCCCCCTTCGCAGCCCGCTTCGCCAGCGCTCCGCGCCCGGCGCGGGAAATCGCCAGCCTTGGACAGCCGCCCCGCCACGCGTACGTTTCCCGAGGATAATGCGCCGTCCGCAGGCAGGCCCCTCATATCCGCCGCTCCACCGCCACACCCCGGATCATGGCCGACTTCAGCTCGATCGTGAGAAACCTCGTCCTCGCCGGCGTGCTGGCGGGCGGAGCCGTGTACGGCGTCACCGGCACGCGCGCCGCGGCGGACGCCGCCGCCGAGCGCGCGTCCGGTGACAGCGGGGGCGGGGGCGGCGGATCGTCGACGACGTCCACCGGCCGGCGGTACGCGTCGATGGGGCGGCGGCTGCTGGCGGCCGCGCTGGGGGACAGCTCTCCGGGCGGCACGCTGATGGGGCTCCCGCGCCCCGACACGGCGCTCGACGCGGTGATCGCCACCCTCCCCGACCCGATCGATTCCCACGGCGACTGGGCGTACGACTCGTTCGTGGAGGCGCTGCGGCGGGCGCACGAGAGCACCGGCTACGCCGTGGAGCGGGCGTGGCTCCCCTGGTCGGCCGGGGCGGACTCGGTGGTGAACGACAGCCTGGGGCTGAAGCTGCGCGCGGAGTACCCGGGGGTGATCCTCTTCCGCCGCGCCGGCACGGAGCCTTCCACGCACAAGACCCCCCGCCGGCGCCTGCTCTACCTGGTGGGCGAGGTGCCCACGCTGGGCGTGCACGTGCGCGCGCTGCAGCGCGCGCTCGCCGAGCGCGACACCCTGCTGGGTGAACGCGGCACGCTGCGCCTGGTGGGCCCCACCTACTCCGGATCCGCCGAGGGGCTGTCGCGCGTGCTCGCGGCCTGGCGGGGCGGGCGGGCCGACCGGGAGGTGAGCGTGGTCACGGGATCGGCCACCAGCGTGGCCAACCGCCACTTCTTCCAGGTCCCCGGGTTCACCTTCGCGGCGACGGTGAACTCCGACCAGGCGCTGGGGGCGATGGTCGACTCCACGCTGCTGAAGCGCCTGGGGGTGCTCCCGCGGCAGGTCGCGCTGCTGGTGGAGAGCTCGCCGTACGGCCAGAGCGTGGAACAGACGGGGCTCGCGACCGATTCGTTCCACGTGGAGACCAAGCGGGCCGATCCGAGGGAGGAGGTCAGGGAGGAGCCCCGCGTCCCCATCATCGTGCCCTTCCCGCTGAACATCGGGAGCCTGCGCACGGCGTACGAGGCCAGCGCGGCGGCGGCCGCCGCCAGCCACCGCGACCAGTCCGCGCCGGCCGAGCCGCACGTGCCGCTGAGCCTCACCGACCCCGCGCGCCCCGCCGAGAGCCCGCCCGTGATGTCGCGCCTCACCGCGCCCACGCTGGACGTGGTGATGGACGGCATCACCCGTACGCTGCGCAGCCACGACGTGCGCATGGTGGGAATCGCCGCGTCCGACATCCGCGACCGGCTCTTCCTGGCGTCGGAGCTCCGGCGGCGGCTGCGCGACGTGCGCTTCTTCACCTTCGAGAGCAACACGCTGTACCTGGCGCCCGAGTACAACCACCACCTGCGCGGGATGCTGGTGGTCTCCACCTATCCCCTCATCCCCGAGACGCAGCTCTGGGCGGCGAGGGCGGGGAGCCGGCACCTCCTCTCCTTCCCCAACGAGTACGCCGAGGGGGTGTACAACGCGGCGCTGGTCCAGCTCGGGCGCCCGGACCAGGTGCTGGACTTCGTGCTCCCCGAGAACGGGTCGCACACCGGGCCGCCGGTGTGGATCACCGCCGTGGGGAGCACCGGGCTCCTCCCGCTGCTGGTGGACTCGGCGCGCGACGCGTACCCCGGGCTGCGGACGAAGGTGAGCGGCCGCACCGCCTCGCCCGATCCCCGCCTGGACTTCCTCACCGTCCTGGTGTTCCTGCTCCCCTTCGTGCTCACCGGGGTGCTGGCGTACCGCACCCTGCGCGAGCACGGCTGCTTCCCGGACGAGTCGCTGCGGGACGGGACCATCCTCGCGGAGCAGCAGGCCACCGGGCGCGCCACGCTGGACGAGCGGTCGCCGGCCGACCGCCCCGACCTGGACCGCGCCGGGCAGGTGGAGCGCATCCTCCTCTTCCGGCGCGCGCGCTGGGCGAGCCTGCGCTACCAGCGGCAGCTCTACGCCGCCCTGCAGATCGTGGCCCTGGCGGGCGCCTTCTTCCCGCTGGCCACCGTCTACACCATGGCCATCCTCTGGGACCACAAGGTGATGGGCGGGGTGCTCACCTTCCTGCTGGTGGTCTCGGCCGGGTGGACGCTGCTGGCGCTGGGCGCCTCGATCTTCCAGGCGTGGCGCTGGTACCGCGTCTACCGCGAGGACTTCGGCCACCGGCGCGCGGCCGCCCGGGGAAGGGGGGACCCGTGGACGGTGAACGTATACGCGCGCCGCCTGCTGGTGGGGCTGGGCGCCGCCTACCTGGCGCTCACCCTGCTCTTCACCGGCGAGCTGCTGATGATGGCGCTGGGCTCCCGCTCGCGCTTCGCCATCTTCTTCCACCGCGCGTCGCAGATGGAGAGCGGCCTGTCGCCGCTGGCGCCGCTCGCGCTGGCCGCCACCGGCTTCTTCCTCTGGTGCGTGTGGCACCTGCGCCGGGTGGCGGCGCTGCGGTCGATGACGGCGTTCGAGGCCGCCTGCCTCACGCGCGAGCCCGGCGTGGACCTCACCGACGTGGACGCGGGCGACCCGGTGGAGCGCCCGTCCGACGCAGAGCGCTGGTTCACCGCGCTCCCGCCGCGCGCGGTGCAGGGGGTGCGGCAGGTGCGGGCGCGCTTCTTCAGGCTGGTGCCGGACCGGCGCGCGCTGGTGCTGTTCGTGGTGCTGTCCGCCGCCGCGCTCTACATCCTGTCGCAGAGCCTGCCCTCGCTCGAGGTGCTGGTCGGCATCCACACCTTCGACTGGCTGTACCGGTTCAGCCTCATCGCGCTCCTGCTGGTCACCGCGTGGGCGGTCTACCGCCTGGTGGCGGTGTGGAGCGCCCTGCGGCGCTGCCTGGAGGCGGTGTCCGGCACCCCGCTGGTGACGGCGTTCGAGCGCCTGCCCACGCGGATCGCGCGGCTGACCCGGCTGAACTTCTTCGGCGTGGCGCGCTCGGCGGTGGTGGCGCCGGTCGCGGCCGTGCAGTGGCGCCACCTGCACATGCTCGGCGAAGAGGTGCAGACGCTCCCGCCCGCCAAGGACGCCGGCCCCACCGCCCTCGCGGCCGACGCGGAGCTGCGCGCGCGGGTGGCGCGCTTCGCCGCGCTGCCCCAGCCGGTCACCAGCCTGGGGATCTGCGGAGACGAGGGGCGGCTGGGGGGCAACTTCGTGGAGCTCGCCGCGCTGCTGGAGCGGTTCTGGGAACGCGAGCCGGGTGCCGCGGGGATGGAGCAGGTGCGGGCCGCGGCGGAGCGGCAGGGCGATGGGCGCGACGCGCCGAGCACCAGCGGCCAGTTCCGCCGCAGCTTCAGCGATCCGCTGCGGCTCTGGCTGCGCGCCGCCGAAGAGTTCGCCGCGGTGCTGGTGGTGGACTACGTGGAGTGGGTGATCGCGCAGCTGCGCGTGCTCGCGCTCTTCCTCTTCTCGTCGCTGCTGATCACCATCGTGCTGCTGTCGTCGTACCCCTTCCAGCCCGAGAGCCTGGTGCGGCTTGTCTTCGTGGTGATCCTGCTGTCGACGGTGGCGGGGATCATGTCGGTGGTGGTGCAGATGAACCGCGACGAGGTGCTGAGCCGCATCGCCGGGACGGAGCCGGGGAAGGTCACCTGGGACTGGCACTTCGTCACCAACGCGCTGGTGTTCGGGCTGGTGCCGGTGGCCACGCTGATCAGCTCGGAGTTCCCCGAGGTGCGGGGCTTCCTCTTCGCCTGGGTGGGCCCCCTGAGCCGCCTGTTCGGGGCCGGCTGACGCGCCACCCGCGCGCCGAAACGCGGCCTCGGCCGAGGGGTGCGCGGCGTCCGTGCCTCATCCGTCCGGCCCAGTGGGGCGCGCCAGGGACAGCCGCCTTTCCCGCCCGGATGCGCTTCTCCAATCCACAAAACGACTTACGTCACAACGCGGGTGCGGGGATGGGATGGTCCGCGGCGTGCCTTCCCGCCGCGCGTCCCCGGAGACGCCGGGGTCGCCGCGGCGGACGTGAATCCCCGGACGGGATCGCGCCGTAGGACGCGCCGCGGTGCAGGAATCTGCGGCCTTCGCGGGGCCGGGCCCCGCTTCGAACCTGGAGACGAACGATGACGTGGATGAAGGTGAAGGCAGCGGGGCTGGTGGCCGCCGCGGCGGCGATGGCGGCAGGGTGCGGACGCGCGGAGGCGGCCCCCGCGAGGGTCGCGACGGCGGCGGATCCGCGGGTGGTCACGGTGGTGGCGCGCGAGTTCGCGTTCCAGGCGCCGGACGAGGTGCCGGCCGGGCTGGTGACGTTCCAGCTCCAGAACCGCGGGACCGCACTCCACCACATGGCCATCATGCGGCTGGACGACGGCAAGACGCTGCAGGACCTGTTCGCCGCGTTCCAGGCGGGCGGAGCGCCGCCGGCGTGGGCGCACGACGTGGGCGGCCCCAACGCGCCCGACCCGGGGAGCGACTCGAACGCCACGCTGATGCTGGAGCCCGGCAGCTACGCGCTCCTCTGCTTCGTGGACATGCCCGACCACGTGCCGCACGTGATGAAGGGGATGGCAAAGCTGCTGCGCGTGACGCCGGCCGTGGTCCCGGCCGCCGCGCATGCCATCACCGGCGACGTGACCATGACGCTGAACGACTACTCGTTCAACGTGTCGAAGCCGATCACCCGCGGCGTGCACACCATCCGCGTGGAGAACCCGGCGGCGCAGTCGCACGAGGTGGAGCTGGTGAAGCTCGCGCCCGGCAAGACCGTGCAGGACCTGATGGCGTGGATCGCCAACCCGCAGGGGCCGCCCCCGGGGAACGCCCTCGGCGGGATCGCGGGGATGGGCCACGGCGTGGTGCAGTCGTTCACCTTCGACTTCGCGCCCGGCGAGTACGGCCTGATCTGCTTCCTCCCCGGGCCTGACGGCAAGCCGCACTTCCTGCACGGGATGATGCAGCAGTTCACCGTCTCCTGAGCGAACGACCAACGGCCGTTCGCGCTGACGCAGAGGAACCGAGAGCAGTGCTTTTCTCTCGGTTCCTCTGCGTCTCTGCGTGAAACGGCCGTTGCGGTTGCCGTCGCCCGTCAGCTTCCGGAGCCGCCGGTGTCCTGGGGCGGCTGCTCGGGCTCGGGCACCCGCCGCACCCGCGGCGCGTTGCCGAAGGTCCAGCTGAACGCCACGTACAGCGCGCGCGAATCGAAGCGGCGGCTCTGCGTCTCGCTGTAGTCCGCGCCGGCGAAGCTGGACGACTGCCGCATCACGTTGAACGGGTCCGACACGCGCAGGTTCAGCGAGCCGTGCTCGCTCAGCTTCTGCCGCACCGCCACGTTGGTCATCGACTGCGACCCGTTGCGCCCCTGCTCGGTCACGCGCGCGGAGCGGTACGACTGCGACCACTGCAGGTCGGTGTTCCGCGACGCCTTGAGGTTCAGGTTGGCCCGCGCCGACCAGCTGAACCCCGCCGCCCCCAGCCCCGCCTGCAGGTTGCTGCCGTCGGTCACCTGGCGGTACGCGCTCCCGCTCACGAAGCCCGACACCCGCCCCGCGCCCCGCAGCTGCGCGCGGAACTCCGAGCCGTACTCGGTGGAGCTCGCCAGGTTGAGGAAGGTCAGCGTGTCCACGCCCCCCGTTCCCGTCCGGTGGATGCGCTTCACCTCGTCCACGATGTGCCGGTAGAAGGGCGTGAGCGTGAGGCTGCCGAAGGGCACGGAGCGCTGGTACGAGGCCTCGAAGGAGTGCTCGAACTCCGGCTTCAGCTGCGGGTTGCCCACGGTCACGTGGAACTGGTCCTGGACCAGGGGGAACGGGTTGAGCTGGCGCGGCTCGGGACGCTCGATGCGCTTGGAGTAGCTCAGGCTCAGCTCGTCGCGCTCGCTCGGCTGCCAGGTGGCCGCGGCGCTGGGGAAGAGCGTGGTGTAGTCGTTGGCCGACGCCGACGGGCTGCTGGCGAGCCTGAAGCGGGTGGTGGCGAGCTCGGCCCGCACGCCGCCCTGCAGCGAGAACGTCTCGCCGATGGGCTGGGTCAGCAGCGCGTATCCCGCCTGCACGCTCTCGTCGTAGGTGAAGTCGTTCACCAGGCGCAGGGCGGGGTCCGGGACGCCGCCGAACAGCGAGTCCACCACCGAGTGGTTGTCCAGCCGCCGCAGCGTGCCCTTGTAGCCCGCCTCCAGCCGGGCGCCGCCGAAGACCGGGCGGGTGTAGTCGGCCTGCCAGTCGAGCTCGCGCGTCACCGCGCCCAGCGCGGTGCGCGAGTCCCCCAGCAGCTCGGCGGGGGTGGCGGCGCCGGGGACGGTGCTGAAGGTGGCGGCGTTGTCCTGGCGTGAGCGGTTGAAGCGGAGCTCGCCGGTGAGCTCGTGCTTGCGCGGCTGCAGCGTGCGGGCGAAGGCCAGAGTGTACTCGGTGGTGAGCCCCGCCTCGCGGGTGCCGTTGTCCTGCCGGTACGCGTCGAGCGGCCGCCGCGCGGAGTCGAGCACGGTGAAGCCGCTGGAGGCGGTGTTGTCGCCGGCCCGGTGGTTCAGCAGGAAGGTGGACGAGAGCACGTTCCGGCTCCCCAGCTTCAGGTCGGCGCTGCCGGTGGCGGTGTGCGAGGTGCCGGCCGAGCGGCCGAGCGTGAGCTGCTGGCGGAAGGTCTCCGGCACGCCGCCGAAGTGCTCGTCGCGGAAGCCGAAGGCGTTGCTCTCCCGCGCGTCGCGGTTGAAGCCGTAGCTGCCGAAGAGCGTGAGCGGCCCACGCTGCCGGCCCAGGTTTCCGGAGGCGCTGTACCTGCCGCCCGTGCCCGCCCCCACGCTGACGCCGCCCCCCGTTCCCAGCTCGGTGTTCTGCTTCAGCACCAGGTTCAGGATGCCGCCCATGCCGTCGGGATCGTACTTGGCAGATGGGTTCGGCACCACCTCCACCCGGTCGATGAGGTTGGCGGGGAGCTGCTTGATGAAGCTGGTGAGCGCGTCGCCGGTGAGCGGCGAGCGGCGGCCGTTGATCTGGATGGCCACGCTGGGGTTGCCGCGCAGGGTCACGTTGCCGTCGGCGTCCACGTCCACGCCGGGAACGTTGCGCAGCACGTCGGTGGCCGTGCCCCCGGTCACCGTGGGCATGTTGGCCGTGCTCACCACGGTCACCCCCGGGGTGGAGGTCACAGTGGCGCGCTCCGTGGTGGCCGTGATCCCCTGCAGCGCCACGGCCCCGGCGGCCAGCCGCACGGTCCCGGCGTCCGCGGTCTGGCGGCCCGGTCCCACGGCGACGCCGGAGACCGTGCCCGTGGTGTACCCCAGCCGCGAGACGCGCAGGTAGTAGCGGCCCGGGCCGAGCCCCTGGATGCGGAAGGCGCCGTCGGCGCGAGAGACGCCGCCGGCCACCAGCGTGGAATCGGATGCGCGGCGCACCGCCACGCTGGCGCCGGCCAGCGGCTGCCCGCTCGCGGCGTCGCGCACGCTGCCGCGGATCTCGCCCTGGGCCTGGGGTGGGGCGGCCGGCGGGGGCGACGACTGGCCAGTGGCGGCGCTCGCGCCGGCGGCGATGAGGAGGGCGATGGCCGCTCCGGTGATGCGTCCCATCAAACGACAGCTCACGAGCTCGAGGAAACGTCGGGGGCACGACGCATCCCGGCGTCCGCGGACGGACGCCGGGATGATGCCCCGGGTCACGTTCTAGACACCGGAGCGCCCCCGAACGTTTCCGTCGGAGGCTCCCTTCCTTACCAAATCGAGCGAGAAGACCAGTTGTTCAGAACAAGAGCAGAAGACGCAAACGACGTCATCCCGAAGGCGCCCGTTGTTGCCGTGGATGGCTGGGCGCAGCGGCACCGCTCGGGATGACGTCTCGAGGGTTCGAGCGGATGCACAGCTACTCTGAGAAATCGGTATTGGATCAGTACTCTTCGTCCTCGTCCCCGATGGGGGAGCCGGGGGGCGGGGCGAGGGGCTCGCGGCGCTCGCGCGGCTCCCAGGGCCGGTCGAGGAAGCGGGTGATGTCGGCGGCCAGGAGCTGCTCGTGGGCCTGCCGCGCCGGGTCGAGCGCGGAGCCGTGGAGCTCCGTGCGCAGCAGGCGAAGGCGCTGAGACGCCACGGCGCGCACCTGGGGCATGGAGGCGTTCGCGGCCAGGTCCATCAGCCGCTCCACCATCGAGCGCTGGACGGCGCGCGCCAGCTCGCGGCGGTACGGGTCCGGTCCGGGATCGGCGAAGACGGCGGAGGTGGTGCGCGTCAGCACCTCGTCCAGGCCGGGCAGCGAGCGGTCGAGCGCGCGCTGCTCCACCAGCCGGGCCGCGCGCTGCGGGTCGAAGAGCAGCGCGAAGGTCATGTCCGCCGCCGAGGCCGCCGGCGACACGGCGTCGAACACCAGCCCGGTGTAGCGCGTGAACAGCTCGCGGTGCGGGTCGTAGGTGAAGGGGCGCGGCGGCAGCCGGTCGAGCACGGCCGCGGGGAGCGCGAGCTCCTCGGAGCTCACCGTGCGCAGCACCTCCACCAGGGCGCGCCGCTGGTCCGCGGCGGGGACGGCGCGCGGCGGATCCTGCCCGTCGCCGCGCAGCGCGTAGGCGTACGAGCGGCCGCCGATCAGCTTCGTGGCCGCCTCGGCCTGGTAGCGGTGGTGCAGGTAGAGCGGGACGAGCGCCTCCTCCATCGTCGCCAGCGGCATCCCCGCGCGGATCGCGTTTTCGCCGAAGCGCGAGAGGGCGGCGCGGCGCACGCGCATCACCCGCGCGAGCTCGGCGGCCGCGTCGGTGCCGTTGTCCCACAGGTGCGTCTGCGGGTGCGCGCTCCCGGTGGGGCGCGCGTCCTGGTCGGTGAGGAACACCAGCCCGCGCGCCCGCGCGTCGGTGATGATGCGCTCCAGCGCCGCGGGCTGCTCGGCGCCCCCCGCGAAGTCGGTGTAGCCGTAGGTGATGGCGACCTTGTCCCAGGCACCGATCCCCTCCGGATAGGCGTCGGAGAGGTCGATGCGCCCATCCGCGGTCAGCTTCACCAGCGGGTGCGGGTAGTCCATCACCGACACGCGCCCCTCGGCGCTGGCGACGTAGTTGTGCGCCAGCCCCAGCGTGTGCCCCACCTCGTGCGCGGCAAGTTGCCGCATGCGCGCGAGCACCATCCGCTCCACCTCCGGCGCGTTCTCGTCGCCGCGGGCGTAGGGGGAGAGCAGCCCCTCGGCGATCAGCCAGTCCTGCCGCGCGCGCAGCGAGCCGAGGGTGACGTGGCCCTTGATGATCTCGCCGGTGCGCGGGTCCACCACGCTGGCGCCGTAGCTCCAGCCGCGGGTGGCGCGGTGCACCCACTGGATCACGTTGTAGCGCACGTCCATCGGGTCCGCGCCGGCGGGGAGGAGCTCAACGCGGAAGGCGTTGCGGTACCCGGCGGCCTCGAACGCCTGGTTCCACCAGCGCGCGCCCTCCATCAGCGCGGTGCGCACCGGCTCGGGCGCGCCGCGGTCCACGTAGTAGACGATCGGCTCCACCGGCTCGCTCATCGCCGCGGAGGGGTCGCGCTTGCGCAGCCGGTGCCGGGAGATGAAGCGCTGCGCCAGCGGCTGCCCGATCGGCGTGGCATAGTCGGCGTATTCGATCCCGAAGAACCCCGCGCGCGGGTCGCTGCGCCGCGGCACGTACCCCGGCTCCGGGAGGCGCACGAACGAGTGCCGCTCGTGGACGGTGATCGCCTCGGGGGTCGGCGTCACGTCGCGCACGTAGCCGCCGGGGTTGTCGCCGGTGAAGGTGAGGGTGACCTCGATCTCGCTGTTGCGCGGGAACGCCTTCAGGTTCGGGAGATGGAAGGCGCTGCGGCTGGCGTCGAGCTTGTACTCGCCTTGGCGCGCGCGCTTGAGGGCCTCGACCACGCCGTGCGCGTCGCGCAGCGCGAACTCGGTGGCGTCCACCAGCACGCGGCCGTCGGTCTCGGCGGCCACGGTGAAGCCCCAGAGCACCGACTGCGCGAAGGAGCTCTCCACGTCCTGCCGCTCGTCGGCGTCGGCAGTGACGGCGCGGAAGGCCTGGTTGGGCTGCACCATCAGCACCCGCGGCCCCGAGCGCTCGAAGCGCACCAGGCGCGTGTCGCCGAGCTGCCCCCGGTCCAGCCCGATGTCGTTGCTGCCCACGCCGGCCGGGAGTGACACCTGGTAGATGAGCTCCTGCCCCATCGGCGGGAGCTCCATCCACAGCTTTCCGCCCTGCGCGTCCCAGTAGAGGGGGACGAAGCCGTCCTTCTTCTCCAGCCCGCGCGTCTTCTCGGCAATGCTGGGGAGCGGCTGCTGCGCCCGCGCCGACGGCGGCGAAAGGGCGATGGCAAGCGAGAGCGCCACGGCCGCGGCGCCTGCGAAACGGCGGGTCATCGGTCCTCCGGGGGTGGAGCAAACGAGGCGGGAACGTTCCGGGGGAAGATACCCTCGGCTGAGCGGCGCGGGAAAGATCGAAAAGAACGGAATCGTCTCATCCAGAGAACCCGAGGACAGAGGAAGATTT
>DASYJZ010000186.1:0-11420 GCA_035995965.1 Longimicrobium sp.
GCAGCGCCAGGATGCGGATCGGCACGGGAGGCGCGGGGCGGGGCGCGGCCGCGGGGCGGGGCGCCGGAGACGGCCGGAGGGGCACGTGCCGCGGGGCTAGAGGGTCCTGGCGCGCGAGCCGCGCTCCTCCACCAGCCTGCGGAAGTGCGGGATCGTGCGCCGCAGCCCCTCCACCAGGGGGACCGCCGGCTCCCACCCCAGCACGGTACGCGCCACCGTGATGTCCGGCCGGCGCACCTGCGGGTCGTCTTCCGGCAGCGGGCGGAACTCCAGCGTGGACGAGCTCTCCGTCTGCCGGAGCACCTCCTCGGCCAGCTCGCGCACGGTGAACTCGTTGGGGTTGCCGATGTTGGTGGGCTCGGCGCGGCCGGAGAGGAAGAGGCGGTAGATCCCCTCCACCAGGTCGTCCACGTAGCAGAAGGAGCGCGTCTGCCGCCCCTCGCCGTAGATGGAGAGCGGCTCGCCGCGCAGCGCCTGCACGATGAAGTTCGAGACCACCCGCCCGTCGCCGGGGCGCATGCGCGGGCCGTAGGTGTTGAAGATGCGCACGATGCGCGTCTCCACCGCGTGGAAGCGGTGGTACGCCATGGTGAGCGCCTCGGCGAAGCGCTTGGCCTCGTCGTACACCCCGCGCGGGCCCACCGGGTTCACGTGCCCCCAGTATCCCTCGGGCTGCGGGTGCACCTGCGGGTCGCCGTACACCTCCGAGGTGCTGGCGAGGAGGAAGCGCGCGCCCTTGGCCTTGGCCAGCCCCAGCGCCTTGTGGGTGCCGAGCGAGCCCACCTTGAGGGTGGGGATCGGCTTCTCCAGGTAGTCGACCGGCGAGGCGGGCGAGGCGAAGTGCAGCACCCCGTCGAGCGCGCCCTCCACGTACATGAAGTTGGTGACGTCGTGCTGCACGAAGTGGAAGTCGGGACGCCCCAGGAGGTGGGCGATGTTGTCGGGGTGGCCGGTGCTCAGGTTGTCCATCCCGATCACCGCGTGCCCCTCCTCCAGGAACCGGTCGCAGAGGTGGGAGCCCAGGAACCCCGCCGCGCCGGTGATCAGGATGCGCATGGCCGCCCCCCCTCAGGCCGCCGCGGCGGCGGCGCGGGGCTCGCCGGCCGGGCGCCCCACGGAGAGGTAGTGGAAGCCCATGTCGGCCATCCGCCCCGGGTCCCACAGGTTGCGCCCGTCGAAGACCACCGGCTCCTTCAGCTGCGCCCGGATGCGCGCGAAGTCGGGGGTGCGGTAGGGCGCCCACTCGGTGAGCACCAGCAGCGCGTCGGCCCCGGCCAGGCAGTCGTAGTTGTGCTCGCACACGGTGAGCGCGCCGGTCTCCAGCAGGTCGGCGAAGTAGCGCCCCGCCTCGTGCCCCGCCTCGGGGTCGTGCGCCCGCACCCGCGCCCCCGCCTCGCAGAGCGCGCGCACCACGGTGAGCGAGGGCGCCTCGCGCATGTCGTCGGTCTCGGGCTTGAAGCTCATCCCCCACACCGCGAAGGTGCGGCCCGCGAGGTCGGCGCCGAAGCGCGCCTGCACCCGCTCCACCAGCACCCGCTTCTGCGCGGCGTTCACCCGCTCCACGCTGTCCAGGATCGAGGGGTCCACCCCGAACTCGCGCAGCGTGTGGGTGAGCGCCTTCACGTCCTTGGGGAAGCAGCTCCCGCCGTAGCCGATCCCGGCATAGAGGAAGTTGGGGCCGATGCGCTGGTCGGTGCCGATCCCCTGGCGCACCAGCCCCACGTCGGCCCCCACCGCCTCGCAGAGCCGCGCGATGCTGTTGATGAAGCTGATGCGCGTGGCCAGCATGGCGTTGGCCGCGTACTTGGTGATCTCGGCCGAGGCGATGTCCATGAAGAGCACCGGGTTGCCGCTGCGCACGAAGGGCGCGTAGAGCTCGGCCAGCCGCTCGCGGGCGTGGTCGCTCTCCGCGCCCACCACCACCCGGTCGGGCTTCATGAAGTCCTGCACCGCCGCGCCTTCCTTGAGGAACTCGGGGTTGGAGCAGACGTGGAAGGGGCGCTGCGTGTGGCGGCGGATCGCCTCCTTCACCTTGGCCGCGGTGCCCACCGGCACCGTGCTCTTGGTGATCACGATCTTCTCGGGCCCGCCCTCGGGCATGTTGCGCCCGATGGTCTCGGCCACCTGGATCACGTGCTGCAGGTCGGCCGAGCCGTCCTCGCCCGGCGGGGTGCCCACGGCGATGAACACCACCTCGGCCTCGCGCACCGAGCGCGCCACGTCGGTGGTGAAGGAGAGCCGCCCCTCGCGCAGGTTGCGCTCCACCAGCGGCTCCAGCCCCGGCTCGTAGATGGGGATCTCGCCGCGGTTCAGGCGGTCGACCTTCCCCTGGTCGATGTCGGCGCAGGCCACCTGGTTCCCGGTCTCGGCCAGGCAGGCCCCCGCCACCAGCCCCACGTACCCGCTCCCGACGACTGCGATCTGCATCTGGTGTGCGAAAGTGGCGAAATGAGACGGATGCACGGCTTCCCGGCCGGCGGCGCCCGTGCCCCGCGGCCGGGTGCGAAGCGCGAGAGAATACGCCCGGGGGCGGGCACGCGCAATCCCGCGGTGGCCGCTGGGCGTTGCGGCGCAACGGGTTGCCGCCGCGCGCCGCCGTCCGTATCTTTTGCGGGCTCTCCGCCGGGCGGCGCGGCCGCCCCCAATGCCCGTTCCCGACCCGACATGCCGTTGCCCAGGAACCTCGCACGCCTCGCCGCCGCGGCCCTGCTCTGGGGCGCGGCGCTGGCCCCGGCCCGCGCGCAGACCACCTCCCCGGCCACCATGCCGCCGCCCGCGCCGGCGACCCGCGACACCGGCGGCGAGACCACGGGGCTCCCCGCCATGCCGCCGGGGCCGCTGCTGGACACCCCGGTGGGCCGCTCGACCTACCCGCTGGGGCCCGGCGACGTCCTCAGCGTGGCCGTGTTCGGCGACTTCAGCCACGTGTACCTGGTGCCGGTGACGCCCGAGGGAACGGTGGTGATCCCGGAGATGGGGATCGCCCGGGTGCTGGGGCTGAACCTGGACCAGGCGCAGGAGCGGGTGCGGCAGGTGGTCGCGCGCCTGTACCGCGGGGTCGACGTCACCGTCACGCTGTCGCGCATCCGCAGCTTCAAGGTGTTCGTGGTGGGCGACGTGCGCTCGCCCGGGGTGCGCACCGCCAACGCCGCCATGCGGGTGAGCGAGGTGGTGGGCGAGGCGGTGAGCGGGCGCACCTGGCGCAGGAACCTGCTGCTGCGCCGCGCGGGGGGCGACAGCGTGCGCGTGGACATCACCCGCTTCATGCTGCTGGGCGACGCCAGCGCCAACCCCACCCTGCGCGAGGGCGACGCGGTGATGGTGCCGCCGCCCGACCTGCGGGTGGACACGTACGGGGGGCTGCGCTTCACCGGCGCCTTCGAGTACCGCCCGGGCGAGACGCTGGCCGAGTTCCTCACGGTGGCCAACGCCGGCGGCGGCTTCCCCTCCACCTCGGCCGACACGGTGCTGCTCACGCGCTTCGTGGACGGGGGCGCCCGGCGCGAGTACCGCTTCTCGCAGGCCGAGGCCATGGGAGAGCGCGGGCGCGCCTTCGTGCTGCAGCCCTTCGACGCGCTCTTCACCGCCACCGTGTCGAACTTCAGGCAGCAGGTGACCGCCGAGGTCACGGGCGAGGTGATGCACCCGGGGGTCTACCCGGTGCGCAGCGACACCACCACGGTGCGCGAGCTGGTGGCGATGGCCGGCGGCTTCACCCCCCGCGCCTCGCTCACCCAGGCGCGGCTGCTGCGCCAGCCGCCGCCGCTGAACCGCGCCGAGGCGGAGCTGCGCACCATCCCGCCGGAGCAGCTCACCGCCCAGGAGCGGCAGATCCTGCAGGTGCGCGCGCTGAGCGACGCGAACTCGGTGGTGATCGACTTCCGCCAGCTCTTCGCCGAGGGCGGCGACGCCTACCGGCAGACGGTGCACGAGGGCGACAAGCTGGAGGTCCCCGACCGGCGCAGCGAGGTGGTGGTGCTGGGCGCGGTGCGCGAGCCCGGGATCCTGAACTACCTCCCCGGGCAGAGCGTGGGCAGCTACGTGGCGCGCGCCGGCGGCGCCACGCGCCGCGCCGACCTGCCCCGCGCGATGGTGATCCGGGCGCGCACCGGCTCGCGCGAGCGGGCCATCGACGTAGAGCGGGTCGACGAGGGCGACACCGTGATCCTGCCGTACCGCACCGACGCCGACTGGACCAGGATCCTGCAGACCACCGGCACGGTGGTCGGCACCATCACCGGGCTGATCATCTCGGCCGTGGCCATCTTCCGCTGAACCCGTGAACCAAGCCCCCATCCCCCCGCACGGCCTGGCGCCGCTCGACCCCCGCCCCGGCGCGTCGCCCAACGGCGGCGAGCCCGAGGTGCGCCTGCTGGACCTCTCGGCGGTGCTGCTCCGCTCCTGGAAGCTGGTGGCGGCGTCGGCGCTGCTCGCGGCGGCCGTGGCGGCCGCCATGGCGCTGCTGACGCCCCGGAGCTGGACGTCGGCGGTGGTGGTGGTCCCCTCGGCCAGCCAGGGCGACTCGCGCGCGCAGCTGATCGCGGCGCAGCTCAAGCTCCCCATGGTGGGCGGGCTGGCCGGCGGCGGCCCGAACCAGTCGCTGGTGGAGGCGATCCTGCGCAGCAACACGCTCAAGGACTCGGTGATCGGGCGCGTTTCGCCGCACGCCGGCCGGGCCGAGCACCGCCGGCTGCGCCGCATCCTTGAGCGGACCACGGCCATCCGCAGCAACCCGTCGGACCGCTCGGTGGCCGTGGAGGTCACGGCGAACGACCCGCGGCTGGCGGCGCGGCTGGCCGGGCAGTTCCCCGACGTGATCAACGAGATCGCCACCCGGCTCTCGGTGCAGACGGCGGTGCGCAAGCGCGACGCGCTGGAGCGGCAGCTGGTGGACGCGCGCAACCGGCTGGTGCGCTCGGAGGAGCAGCTGCGCACGTACGAGAAGGCCACCGGCACCGGCGCCGTGGAGGAGCAGGCGCGCCGCTCGGTCGACGCGGCGGCCGAGCTGCAGCGCGGGATCATCCAGCAGGAGCTGGTGGTGTCGGAGCTGCGCCGCTCGGCCACGCCCGGCAACCCGCGGCTGCGCGCCGCCGAGGGGGAGCTGGCGGCGCGGCGCGGCCAGCTCGCGCGGCTGAACGCGGGGGGCGGCCGGGGAGACGTGTTCCTGGGCGCGCGCGAGCTCCCGGACGTGAAGCTCGACTACTCGCGCCTGTACCGCGAGTTCACCAAGGACGAGCAGGTGTACATGGCGCTCACCGCGTCGCTGGCCAGCGCGCAGGTCGACACCAACGACGACCTGGCGCTGGTCTCGGTGCTCGACGCGGCCGCCGTGCCCGAGGTGCCGAGCGCGCCGCGCAAGAAGCTGATGGTGGTGGTGGGGCTGCTCTTCGGCACGCTGGCGGGGATGGTGCTGGCCTTCGCGCGCGAGTTCGTGCGGCGCGCGCGCAGCGATCCCGCGAGCGAGCCGTTCTTCGACGCGTGGAGCGGGTTCACGGGCGACCTGCGCCGCGTGGTCCCCGGCTCCCGGCGCACGCGCACGCCGACGCACTGAAACTGCCGTTTCACACAGAGACGCAGAGGAACCGAGAGAACTTCAACATCTGTTCTCTCCGTTCCTCTGCGTCTCTGCGTGAGACGGCGGTTGGCTGAGGTGGAGCTACAGCACGGCCTGGGGGACCACGCCCACCTGCGAGCGGCGGAAGGCCTCCGGGTCCTCGACCTTCGGCGCCCACCCCTCGGGCTTGCGCGCGACCACCAGCAGGGCGCTGCGCAGCGTGGGGAACAGGCTGGAGAGTGCCAGGTAGGCGCGCAGCTTCGCGCCGCGCAGCATGTCGTACGCGTTCCCCTCGAAGGCGGTGGCAGACTCCACCCGGAACCCCGCGGCCTCGCAGAGGCGCGCCGTCTCGCCCAGCGTGTACTCGCGCACGTGGCCGCGCCACCCCTGGGGGGAGAGGTAGAACTGGTCCACGTCGGGATAGTTGGTGCGGCCACACAGCACCGAGAGGCGCTTGCGCAGGTTCACCGAGTTGGGCATGGTCACCGCCAGCACCCCGCCCGTCTTCAGCTGCGTTCCCGCCGCGTTCAGGATCCCCCGCGGCGACTCGTGCAGGTGCTCGATCACGTCGAAGATCGTTACCACGTCGAAGCTCGCCGGGGGGAAGGGGATGGCGTACGTGCCGTCCTGCAGGTGGAACCGGATGCCGCTCGCGCGGGCGAACGCCTGGATCTTCTCCAGGTTGTCGCCGCGCCGGTGCCAGGGGTCGCCCAGGTCGTCCACCGCCGAGCATTCGAAGCCCAGCGCCTGGAACACCGCCGTCTTGTCCATCGGCCCCGAGCCGATGTCCAGCAGCCGCGGCTTCCCCGCGGCGCGGACCTGGCGCGCCACCTCGGGAACCACGTGCGCCAGCCCGTGGCGCACCGCCCGGGAGATGTAGCCGGGGAAGGGAAAGGCCGCGTGCACCCGGTCCACCGTACGGAGCACCTCGGCGGCGCTGGGGATCTGCATCGCATCCATCATCGGGCCCGCGGGGCGAGCGTGGAGCCGGGCACGTCGGGGCCCGTGCCGGCGTGCATCGGCCAGCGGCGCTCGATCACCAGGTAGAGGGCCGCCAGGATCACGACGGCCGCGCCGACCGTCCAGGGGAGCCAGCCGGGGCGGAGCGTGCCGGCGGCGGCGAGCAGGGCCAGCACCAGGTTCAGCGCCTGCACCGCGCCGCTCACCCGCGCGTGGCTGCGGACCGCGATTGCGGCCCGCTGGTAGGCGTGGCTGCGGTGCGCCTGGTGGAAGCGCTCGCCGCGCCGCACGCGCCGCACCAGCGTGGCGGTGGCGTCGAACACGAACACGCCCAGCAGGACCATCCAGGCCAGCAGCGGCACCGCCCCCGCGCGCTCCGAGGCCACGGCCAGCACGGCGAAGGTGAACCCCAGGAAGTAGCTCCCCACGTCGCCCATGAAGATCCGCGCCTGAGACCAGTTCCACTTCAGGAAGCCCAGGCTCGCCCCCGCTACCGCCAGCGCCGTCCCCGCCAGCCCGGGCTCGCCCGTGGCCAGGAGGAGAACCGCCCCCACCAGGCCGGCGCTCACCGCCTCCCCGGCCGCCAGCCCGTCGATCCCGTCCATGAAGTTGTAGAGGTTCGTCGACCAGACGATGCCGAAGGCGGCCAGCACGGTGCCGACGAGGCCGAGCGGCACCGAACCCGTACCCGTCCGCAGCTCCGGCAACCCGCCCAGGCACCACAGCGCCCACGCCGCCGCGGCGAAGTGCACCGCCGCCCGCGCCAGCGCGTGTACGCCGCCACGTCCCCCGGCGTGGTCGTCTACCCAGCCGATCGCCGCCACCGCCGCACCGCCTCCCGCCAGCGCCAGCGCCACCTCCGGCGAGAGCCGGCCGGTCCACCCCAACCCCAGCTCGAACGCCACCGCGACCAGCACGATGGCCAGACCGCCGCCGACCGGGGTCTTGCCCTGGTGCGAGCTCCTCGCGTTGGCGACGGCGACGACGTTTCTGGCGACCGCGTAGTGGAGCACCCCCCAGGTGAGCATCCCCGCCGTCAGCGCCGCCGCGGCCACGATCCCGGCCGCCGCCGGCGCGCTCACGCGGACCCCGCCTGGCCGCGGTACCACGCGGCCGTCGCGGCCAGCCCCTCTTCCACCGTGAAGGGCGGGGTGAAGCCGGTGAGGCGGAAGAAGCGCGACGGGTCCACCGCCAGCGAGCCCAGCAGCCGGTGCACCGCCGCCGTGGTGAGCGGCACGGGGACGACGCGAGAGAGCAGGTCCCCGGCCCGCCCGGCGCCCGCGAAGAGCGCGGGGGGGATGGAGACGAGCCGCGCGGGGCGCCCCAGCGCGCGGGCGATCCGCCGCACCAGCTCGGGGGTGGAATGGTCGTCGCCGTCGCTGACCAGGAAGGTCTCGCGCGCGGCCGCGGGCGACTCCAGCGCGGCCACCACCGCCGCGGCGGCGTTGCCGGCGTAGACCGCGCTGCGGCGGTTGCGCACCCGGCCGAAGGGGAGCGGCACCCCGCGGTCCACCCAGCGCAGGAGCTTGAGGAAGTTGGCCCCCACGCCGGGGCCGTAGACCAGCGGGAAGCGCAGGATGGGGGCGTGGACGCCCGCCGCGCCGGCCAGCTCGCGCACCACCGCCTCCGCCTCCAGCTTGCTGACGCCGTAGGGGTCGGCGGGGGCAGGCGGGGTGTGGTCGGCCAGCACGGCGTCGCCGCCCTCGCCCAGCGCCTTGACCGAGCTGGCGAAGAGGAAGCGGCGGGCGCCGGCGCGGATCGCCTCGTCGAGCACGGTGCGGGTCCCCTCCACGTTCACCCGGCGGAACTCCGCCAGCGGGTCGGTGGCGGCGTCGCGCATCACGTGCACGCGCGCGGCCAGGTGCACCACCGCGTGGACGCCGTCCAGCGCCCGGCGCAGCCCCTCGCGGTCGTGCACCCCTGCGGCGGGGGCGGGCTCCACCCCCGGCTCCAGCGGCGCCGAGCCCGGCCGCACCAGGCCGCGGACGCGCGCGCCGCGCGCCAGCAGGGCGCGCGTCACCGGGCGCCCCAGGAACCCCGAGGCGCCCGTCACCAGCACCACCTTGCCGGCGACGCTCATGCGGGGCGGACCGCCGCGCGCAGGGGCCGCGGGGGGGCGGGGTCGGCCACCCGCCCCAGGATCTCCAGGTAGCGGGCGGCCAGCACGTCGCGGCTGAAGTGCTCGGCCACGTGCAGGCGCCCGCGCTGGCCCATGGCGGCGCGCTCTTCCGGGGGCGCGTCGCGCAGCGCGAGCACGGCCTGGGCCAGCGCCTCGGGGTCCCCGGGGGGCACCACCAGCCCCGCGCGGGCGCGCTCCACGATGCGGGCGCCCTCGCCCGCCAGCGCGGCCAGCACCGGGCGCTCGCAGGCCATCACCTCGAAGATCTTGGAGGGGACGGTCTCCTGCAGGATGGGGTAGGGCGCCAGCGGCACCAGGCACACGTCGCAGCAGTTGTAGAAGGCGCGCGTGCGCTCCTTGGGGATGGCGGGGCCCACGGTGAGGTTGGGGGTGCCCAGCGCGGCGGCGCGCGCCAGCACCCGCTCGCGGTCAGGGCCGTCGCCCGCCAGCACGAAGCGCACCTCGGGGGCGCGCCGGGCCAGGCACGCGGCCGCCTCGACCACCGCCGCCAGCCCCTGCCCCGCCCCGAAGTTCCCCAGGTACCCCACCAGGAACTCGCCCGGCGCGCGCGCCAGCGCCGGCACCGGCGGCTCGTCGCGCGCCGGGTGGTAGCGCGCGGTGTCGACCCCGTTGGGGATCACGTCCACCCGCTCCGGCGCCACCCCCTTCACCACCACGCGGTGGCGGAACGACTCGGTGACCACCACGGTGTGCGAGGCGGCGCGCAGCAGGCGGCGCTCCAGCGCGAAGAGCGCGCGGCTCGCCACGCCCTCCTTCAGCACCCCCATCCCCACCAGGTAGTCCGGCCAGAGGTCGCGGATCTCCAGCACCAGGGGGATGCGGCGCAGCCGGCTCACCGCCGCGCCCGCCACGTGCGGGAAGAAGGGGGGCGAGCTGGCGATCAGCACGTCGGGCCGCTCCAGCCGCATCAGCGCGGAGAGGGCGGCGGTGGCCATGAAGGTGGCGTTGTTGGCGAGGGTGCGGGCGAAGCCGTGCCGCGGGCTGGCGTACAGCCACGAGCGGTGCACGCGCATCCCCTCCCACTCCTCGGTGAGGAAGAGCTTGCCGCGGTACCCCGCGTGGATGCGCCCCTCGGGACGGTTGGGCATGGCGGTGACGATCACCACCTCGGCCCCGGCGTCGCGCCAGCGCAGCGCCATCTCCGTGACGCGCGCGGGCCCGGCGCCCACCTCCGGGGGGAACTGCTGCACCAGGTAGCCGATCTTCAGTCCGCCCATCGTCCTCGAGGGTTCAGCACGCGGATCGCGCACCCGAAGGCGCGCCCGTCGTTCGCGTCCACCGCCATCTCCACCACCGGCGCGGGGAGCGCCACGCCGAAGCGCGGGCAGTGCCACCCCTGTGCCGGACCCTCCTCCCCGCGCGCCAGCCGCATCGCGTCCATCCCGAACGGCTCGATCCGCACCGCCGTCCCGGCCCGCGTGGCGGTGACCCCGCCCGCGTCGGCCACCGCCGTCCACTCCGGGTGCAGGTGCAGCCAGGACACCAGCCGCTCGCCGCGCGCACCCTCCACCCGGTCCGTCACCCGCCACCCATCCCCCGTCCGCTCCACCGTGCGCCGGTGCACCGCGCGGCGGTCGTGGTAGGGGCGGTACGCGCCCTCGAAGCGGTAGCGCCCGTCGGCCGTCTCCTCGTGGCGGGGCGTCCCCGCCACCTCGGCGCGCCGCGCCACGCGGAAGGTGCCCCACATCTCCGACTGCTCGCGCCCGCCGACCGCCACCGTGTTGTGGGCGCGGGTGCTGCGCGCGTACTCGCGCAGCGGGTCCCCTTCGTACCCGGACACCCCGGCGTCGACCACCAGCGGCGCGCCCCCCAGGTCCAGCTCGAAGCTGAGCATGTCGCAGTGTGCGTGCCCGGGCTGATACCACGGGCCGAGAGGGCCGCAGTCGATCAGGAACCGCTCCCCGCCGTCCGCGCCGGCCCAGCCGAAGTAGCCGGTCTCGGGGAGGGCGAAGGGGCCCCGCGCCTCCAGCGGCCGCGCCCCCAGCAGCCGCTCGCCCAGCGCCGCCAGGTGGGCCAGGGGCGGCGCCTCGCCGTTGGCCGCGTCGTTGAAGAGGTGCAGGCTCCCGTCGGGGCGGCAGAGCGCGCCCATCGCCCGCACCATCCTGCCGACCCGGTCCCGCGCGTCCGCCGGCACCGCCTCTCCCGCCGCCTCCAGCAGTCCCACCGTCTCCAGGAAGTCGCCGGCGGCCGTCAAATGATACATCGGCGAGCGCTCGTAGTGGCCGCCGTCGTCCAGCACCTGCTCGGCGAGCTCGCGCCAGAGCCGCCGCGCGCCCCGCGCCCGCCACCGCGCCGCCGCCTCGCCGCGGAAGAGGAGCCCCGCCACGACCAGGGCGGTGAGGTTCTTCTGCAGGTGGTTGGCGAGCACGTGCAGCTCCAGGCGCCGCTCCAGCAGCGCGGCCTGCGCGTGCAGGCTCTCCAGCAGCGCCGCGCGGAACCCCGCGTGGAGCGCGTCGCCGAAGAGGAGGAGCGCCTGCGCCCAGCTCACCACCCGCACGGAGAGGGGGTAGGGCTCCCAGCCGTCGCCGGCGCCCGCCGGGCACGCCCGCATCCATCCCCCGGCCAGCGACTCGAACGCCCTCGCGTAGCGTTCCTCGCCGGTGAGCCGCCACGCCCACGCCAGGTCGACCGCGCAGGCGAAGTAGTGCAGGTGGTAGCTCCACAGGTGGCTCACCCGGCGGCGCGTCCACTCCGGCGCGGCCAGCGTCTCGGTGCGGCCCACGAAGGTGAAGCGCCCCGCCGCCACCTCGTCCGCCCGGGCCAGCC
>DASYJZ010000187.1:0-5529 GCA_035995965.1 Longimicrobium sp.
GTGCTGCGGACGCGGCATCAGCGAGCTGTACCCCAGCCGGTGCAGCACCACGTACGCGCCGCTCAGGCTGTAGCGGGCGCCGAACTCCTCCTCCAGAATCCGGCGGACGTCCGCCCCGCGCAACACGCACACCCCGTCCTCCGGCTGCGCGCCGGCGTTCAGACGCTGACGGACATCCTCGTCTTTCGCCGCCTCCAGGTGGCGTGGCCGCCCGCTGCGGGGCAGGTCCTTCAACCCCGCCAGGCCGGCCTCGTTGTAGCGGTGAATCCACTTCCGCACCGCGCGATCGGTGTAGCCGAGCCGCTGCGCGATCACCGCGCCCGTCTGCCCCTCCTTCGCGTGCACCACCATGCGCACGCGATCCCGCTCGTCTGCGTCCCAAGCCCGATGCACCGCCTCCCGCAACTCCTCCAACGTGTCGCGCGGCTCTACTGTCATTGGCTGCCTCCGCACTACGGCGTTCCCACCGCCTGCAGGACAACTCAATATACCATGGGAATGAATTATTTGAAATGCGTATCATATCACGCAGAGACGCGGAGCTGCAGCGGAGGATTCTTCTCCGCGGCTCCGCGTCTCTCTGCGTGATATAATGCCGTTTCCCTCAGCCCGCCTGCGGCTCCTCCTGTGCGGTGCTGCTCCAGGTGGGTGGCTCCACGATCTTCTGCGCGGGGATGCGGCGGCCGTGCGGGAGGGTGAGCGTGAAGGTCGCGCCCTCGCCCGGCGCGCTCCGCACCGTCAGCTCGCCCTGCATGGCCCGCGCGAGCTCGCGGCTGATGGAGAGGCCCAGCCCCACCCCCTGCGACAGCGCGCCCTCCGGGGTGAGCTGCACGAACGGGTCGAAGATCGTCTCGTGCTGCTCGGGGTCGATCCCGCACCCCGTGTCCTGGACGTGGATGGCCACGCTCTCCCCCTCGGGCTCGGCCCAGATCCGCAGCGAGCCGCCGGGCGCGGTGCACTTCACCGCGTTGGAGAGCAGGTTCAGCAGGATCTGCGCGATGCGGTCGTGGTCGCCGCGCACCCTCACCCACGGCTCGGCGGCCTCGGCCGCGCAGGACAGTCCTTTCGCGCGGACGAGCGGCTCCATCACGCCGGCCGTCTCCTCCAGCAGCGCGCCGACCGGGACGTCGGTGATCCGGAGCTCGATCCTTCCCGCGCCGAGCTTGGCGAAGTTCAGCACGTCGTTGATCAGCGCCAGCAGGTGCCGCTCGTTGTAGCGGATGCGGGCCAGCGCGGCGTGCTGCGCGTCGTTCAGCGCGCCGTGCACCCCCAACTCCATCAGGTCCGCGTAGCCTGCGATCGCGTTCAGCGGCGTCCGCAGCTCGTGGCTCATGTTGGTCAGGAACTCCGTCTTGGCGCGGTTGGCCGCCTCGGCCTCGGCGGTGCGCGCCTCGAGCGTCTCGTTCAGCGCGTGCAGACGGTGGTTGGCGTCCGCGAGGTCGACGGTCATCTCCTCCAGGTGCCCGCGCTGGGCCTCCAGCTCGTCGTTGCTGGCCTCCAGCTCCACCATCGCGGCCTCGAGCTGCGATGCCTGCGCCTGCAGCTCCTCGGCCTGCACCTCCAGCTCCAGCGCCTGGTCCTGCAGGCGGCCGTTCGCGACGAGGAGCTCGGCGTTGAGCGCGGCCTGGCGCTTCGCGTCGCGGCCGAAGAGGGCGCCCGTCATCGCCGCCACGCCGATCACCAGCACCGCGCCGGCGAAGAGCACCCAGAGCACCGTACGTCCGCGGCCCTCCTCGGCGGCCTCGCGGAGGGCGAGGAGGCGGCGCTCGTGGTGCTGCATGGCGGCCAGCACGGCGCGGATCTGGTCCATCGCAGCCTTGCCGCCGCCGGTGATCAGCGCCTCGCGCGCCCGATCGAACCCCTGGGTGCGGCGGATGACGACCCGGCCCTCCAGGATGTCCAGCCGCCGCGAGACCAGCGGCGTCAGCGCGTCGAGCGATCGCCGCTGCACCGCGTCGCCGCGCGTCTCCAGGTGCAGCCGGGCGAGGAGGGCGCGGGCGTCGCCGCGGGCGTTGCGGTAGGGCTCCAGGTAGGCGGTGTCGCCGGTGATCACGTAGCCGCGCTGCCCCGTCTCGGCGTCGACCACGCGGGCGCGGAGGTCGGCCAGGTGACCGATCACCCGGTACGAGTGCTCCACCTGCAGCGCGCTCTCGCGCCGCCGGTCGAGCGAGTCGAGAAGCATGACCACGAAGGCCGCGACCATCAACGGCGGGGCGAGCACCGCCACACGACGCTGCCAGCGGCGGAGCAGGGGAGAGGAAGTCATGAGGCGCCTTCGGGTACCGCCGGGGGTGATCGCCGGTGAATCTACCCTGTCGGTCCCCTGGCGAAAAGCATTTTCGACGGGCGACGTGCAGGGCCGCATTTATCGCACGGAACAGCTTCGGCGACCGCGCGTCCTCGGTTTCCGCGCCGCTGCCGCGCCTGGGCCACGTGGCTCCCGCGGTTAGATCCTTCGGTCCTGCGGACTCCCGGCGTGGCGGCGATTCCCGCGCGTTCGGACCTCAGGATGACACATCGTGGGGGTCGGACGCGGAAGGGGTTCCGACGCTCCCGCGTCGTTCCGGGCGAGGTCGACGTGCGTTGGCGGCTGTCGCGATTCACGATGCCTGGGAATAGTCCGCGAAGGCGGACTTCGTGCCGTGTCAGCGGCGGGTTTCCAACCCGTCGTCGACCCAACCCGTCGTCGACCCGGCGCGTCGATCGTTGCATCGATCCGCCTACCTGCCCTCGGCCGGGCCGCGCAGCGCCTCGCGGGTCGCCCGGTAGCCTTCTTCGAGGAAGAACTGCGTACGGTCGAAGGCCCAGCCGCCCAGGTGGCCGATGCGCGGGCGGATGGCGAGCAGCGGCGGACCCGTCCACTCGTCCTCCAGGGCGCGGCGGCGCTGCTGCTGCAGGTTCAGCGTGAGCACCCGGTCGTGGATCGCGATCATCCCGTGCTCGAAGTAGTCGTCCGCAGGCGGCGTGATCTCCGAGCCCACGTCGATCGCGATCACCCGCTCGGTCGCCCACTGCGCCGCCGCCCGGATCGGCAGCACGTCCATCACCCCGCCGTCCACCAGCACGTCGCCGTTCAGCCGCAGCGGGGGGAAGTAGATGGGGATGGCGCAGCTCCCGTAGATCGTCTCGACCACCGGCGCCTCCTCGTCCACGCCGGTGCCGAACCAGCGCTCCTCCCCCTTCACCAGCGACACGGCGTTCACGCGGATCGGCAGGCGCGCGTCGGCGAAGGACTTGAGCGGCACCTGGCGGCGGATCCAGGCCTTGTAGTGGTCGCCGTCGAACACCGCCTCCTCGCGCACTCCGCCGAACACGATGGCGCGGCGGTTGATGGAGACGATGTCGTCCTTCTTCAGCGCCCGCGCGATCTCCGCCAGCTCCCGCCACCCGAACCCGCCGGCGATGGAGCACCCGATCAGCGCGCCGATGCTGCACCCCATGATGGCGTCGATGCGCACGCCGGCCTCTTCCAGCGCCTTCCACGCGCCCACGTGCGCGATCCCCTTCAGCCCCCCGCCGCCCAGTACCAGCACGGTCCCGGGTCGCGCGGGGTTCGCGATCGGGCGCCCGTCGTTCGTCGACTCGGTCATCGGGATGTGGTGAAGGGAAGGGACGGCTGTGGATCGGCGATGAAGGACGTCCGCTACAACCATACCGTCGGCGGCGCCGGCGTGAAAGTGAGGCCGGAGACGGAAGCGCGGCGGCGGCGGCGCACGCGTCGCATGCGTCCGCACCTCCCGACTTTGCGTGCGCTTCTTGCGGGCTGGAGGCTTCCCGCGCGCTTGACGTACGCGCGCGTGGCCGGTAGGTTGCCAGTTGATACGGAGAATCATTCTTGCTACTGCGACGGGGCTCCGGTCCCGCGAGCGACGAACCCGACGCCGGCCCCGGGCCGGCTTTGACGAGGAACGACGAAGATGGCGGAACCGCTGCTCAAGATCACCAACCTTCACGCCGAGATCGCCGAAGACGGCACGGAGATCCTGAAGGGGGTCGACCTGGAGCTCCCCGAGGGCGAGATCCACGCGATCATGGGGCCCAACGGCTCGGGGAAGAGCACGCTCAGCAAGGTGATCTCCGGCCACCCGGCCTACGAGGTGACCGAGGGCGAGATCCTCTTCCGCGGCCAGAGCGTGCTGGACATGAAGCCCGACGAGCGGGCCCGCGCCGGCATCTTCCTGGCCTTCCAGTACCCGGTGGAGATCCCCGGCGTGTCGGTCGCCAACTTCATGCGCACGGCGCTGGGCGCCCGGCGCGGCGAAGAGGTGGACGTGTTCGACTTCCAGGACGAGCTGGAGGCGCGCATGGCCATGCTGGAGATGGACCCCACCTTCGCGCTGCGCTCGGTGAACGACGGGTTCTCGGGCGGCGAGAAGAAGCGCAACGAGATCCTGCAGCTCGCCATGCTGGAGCCCGCGCTGGCGGTGATGGACGAGACCGACAGCGGGCTGGACATCGACGCGCTGAAGATCGTGACCGCGGGGATCAACAAGATCAAGGCGGAGCGGCCGGAGACCTCGGTGCTGCTGATCACGCACTACCAGCGCATGCTCAACTACATCACCCCCGACCGGGTGCACGTGATGGTGGACGGGCGCATCATCCGCTCCGGGGGCGCCGAGCTGGCGCTGGAGCTGGAGGAGCGCGGGTATGAGTGGACGCGCGAGGAAGTAACGGTGTAAGAACAGAAGTGCCCAGTGCCCAGTGCCAGGTGCCCAGGAACTTCGGTTCGAGCGGGCCACCGGGCACCAGGGACCCGGCACAGGCACTTTTCTTTCAGGAGGCAGCATGCCTTACAACGAAGAAGTCGCGGCGCTCGGGCTCGACGACTACAAGTACGGCTTCCGCGACGCGGAGGAGTACTCGTTCAAGAGCCGCCGCGGGCTCGACGAGGAGATCGTCCGCGAGATCTCCGAGCGCAAGAACGAGCCGAAGTGGATGCTCGACATCCGCCTGAAGGCGTTCAAGCACGCCACCAAGCGGCCGTGGCCCACCTGGGGCGGCGACCTCAGCGGGCTCGACTTCAACGAGATCTTCTTCTACATCCGCCCCTCGGAGCGCGGCACGGGGCGCACGTGGGACGAGGTGCCCGACACCATCAAGAACACCTTCGAGCGCCTGGGCATCCCCGACCAGGAGCGGCGCATCCTGGCCGGCGTGGGCGCCCAGTACGAGAGCGAGGTGGTGTACCACTCGCTGAAGAAGGAGTGGGAGGACCAGGGCGTCATCTTCAAGGGGATGGACGACGGGCTGCGCGACCACGAGGACGTGGTGCGCGAGTACTTCGGCAGCGTGGTGCCCTTCCGCGACAACCTGTTCGCGGCGGTGAACACGGCGGTGTGGAGCGGCGGCTCGTTCGTGTACGTGCCCAAGGGAGTGAAGCTGGACATGCCGCTGCAGGCCTACTTCCGCATCAACGCGGAATCGATGGGTCAGTTCGAGCGGACGCTGATCATCGTCGAGGACGGCGCGCAGGTGCAGTACATCGAGGGGTGCACGGCCCCGAGCTACGCCCGCGACTCCTTCCAC
>DASYJZ010000188.1:0-1648 GCA_035995965.1 Longimicrobium sp.
GATCCTGCTGGCGACGGTGCTGATCTCGTTCGTGGCGACCATCTACCCGGCCCTCCAGGCGGCGCGGCTCACCCCGGTGGAGGCGATCCGCCATGAGTAGCCCCGCTCCGCTCCCGGAGCCGCCGATCCCATCGCCCGAGACTCCCGCAGCCGCCGTCGACGCGAACACGGCCCCGCGCTGGGCCGCGACGGCCGGGCGCCCGGCCGGCGAGTCGGCGCTGTCGGCGCGCGGGGTGCGAAAGCACTACGTGGGCGGCGACGGGCGCACGCTCACGGTGCTGGATGGGGTGGACCTGGAGATCGCGCGCGGCGATTCGGTGTCGGTGATCGGCCGCAGCGGCTCGGGGAAGTCGACGCTGCTGCAGGTGCTGGGCGGGCTGGACGAGCCGAACGCGGGCGAGGTGTACGTGGGAGGCAACGCGCTGCACCGGCTGAACGAGGAGGAGCTGGGCAGGGTACGAAGCGGGATGATCGGCTTCGTCTTCCAGTTCCACCACCTGCTGCGCGAGTTCACGGCGCTGGAGAACGTGATGATGCCGCAGCTCATCCGCGGCGCCGGCACGCGCGAGGCGCGCGACCGCGCCCGCGAGCTGCTGGCGGGGATGGGGCTGGAGGGGCGCGCGACGCACAAGCCGGCGCAGCTTTCCGGCGGCGAGCAGCAGCGCGTGGCGGTGGCCCGCGCGCTCGCCAACCGGCCGCTGGTGCTGCTGGCGGACGAGCCCTCGGGGAACCTGGACCCCGAGACGGCCGAGGGGCTGCACGACGAGTTCTTCCGCGTCTGCAGCGAGGAGGGCGCGGCGCTGGTGCTGGTGACGCACGACCTGGCGCTGGCGGCGCGCGCGGGGCGCGTGCTGCGGCTGCACGCCGGGCACCTGGTCGCCGCGGGGCACGCGGACGACGCGGGACTGCTGGAATAGAAGGGATTTAGACGATGGGAACACCCTGCGACCGCTGCGGCAACGCCGAGGCGGCGATCCACTTCACGCAGATCCAGAACAACGAGACCACCACCCGCCACCTGTGCGAGGGGTGCGCGGCGGCGCTCGGCCTGGACCCCGGCGCCGGCGCCACGGCGCCGCTGGCCGACTTCCTGGCGCAGATGGGCAAGGCGATCGCGGGCGAGACGGTGACCACCGCGGGCACCTGCCCCGCCTGCGGCCTCTCGCTGGCCGACTTCAAGCGTACCGGGCGGCTGGGATGCGCCCGCTGCTGGGCCGTCTTCGAGCCGTCCCTGAAGGGGCTGCTGCGCAAGCTGCACGGCGGCACGCAGCACGTGGGCAAGGTCTACCTCCCCGCCGACCCCACCGCGGTCGATCGGACCGCGCGGGTGACGTCGCTGCGGCGCTCCCTGCAGCGCGCAGTCGACGAGGAGGATTTCGAGCGGGCCGCGGCGCTGAGGGATCAAATTCGGCGGTTGGAGGCGCAGGTGTAACGGTGGTGCTAAGTGCTAAGTGCTATCTAAGTGCTGAAGGACGCCAGTGCTTCTCCTCCGGCGCACCGAAACGGAGGCGGATCAAGGATTCGCAGGCGGCGGCTGGAGTCTCAGCATGTGGTGAGTACATCGAAATTTTTTCGAGAGACAGTTGTGGTGCTAGAGGCTGCCACTGCGCCACGCAAGGTCGGTCAAACTGCGTCATCAGGAACGGAG
>DASYJZ010000189.1:0-2375 GCA_035995965.1 Longimicrobium sp.
CGACCAGGTTGAACTGCCGCTGCGTGCAGTCCAGCGGCCTGGAGACGCGGTAGATGCCGGGGGGGAAGAAGACGATGGCGCCGCGCGCGCCCTCGCCGTACTCGCCCGCCTTGCGCGCGGCGTCGAGCGCCCGCGCGATGGCCGGATGGTCGTCGGCGCGGTCGTCGCCCGCCGCCCCGAAGTCCTTCACGTTGATCACCCCGCCGTCGACGGCGGCCGCGGTGGAGATGCCGCGCGGCGGCGCGCGCAGCGGCAGCAGCGCGAGCAGCGACTCCATCCCCAGCTTGAGCGCGTTGCGTCGGATCATCGTCCCCCTCCAGCTTCGGCGCGGACGGCCGCGTACACCTCCAGCAGCCGGCGGACGACGACGGGCTGCGAGAAGCATGCTTCCGCGTGGCGGCGGATCGGCTCCGCGCGCGCGGCCCAGGCGGCGCGCTCCGCGAACAGGCGCTGCATGGCCGCGGCGAGCGCGGATGAGTCCCCCGGCGGCACCAGCACCCCCGTCTCGCCGGGCACCACCGTGTCCTGCGGGCCGCCACAGGCGGTGGAAGCGACCGGGAGCCCCGTCCCCATCGCCTCGATCACCACCACGCCGAAGGTCTCCACGTGGCTGGGGAGGACGAAGGCGTCGGCGCGCCACATGGCCTCGCGCACCTGGTCGCGGGTCAGCACGCCCAGGAACGACGTCTGCCCGGCGATCCCCAGCTCCACCGCCAGCACGCGCAGCGACGGCTCCAGAGGCCCCCCGCCGCCGCCGATCTCCAGCACCACGTCCTCCCGCCCCGCGAACGCCGCGGCGAAGGCGCGCAGCAGCACGTCCGTCCCCTTCACCGCGTCGAACAGGCCGACGGTGAGGAAGCGGAAGGGCCCCGGCCCGCGCGGCTGCGGAGGGAGGGTGAAGAAGCCCGTGTCCACCAGGTTGGGGACCACCTCCACCGGCGTGCCGCCCACGTGCGGCGCGAGATCCGCGGCCAGCGCGCGGCTCACCGCCACCACCCGCGCGGCCCCGGCGAAGGCCGCGTGGATGCGGGGGAGCCAGGCGGGGTCGATCCGCCCCTCGGCGTAGAGCGAGGTGTGCTCCGTGATCACGCAGGGTACCCCCCACGCCCGGGCGATCGCGGCCGCCGGCTCGCCCGCGGCCAGGGCGCTGTGCGCGTGCACCACGTCGGGGCGTCCGTGGCACGCGGCGTAGCGGCGGGCCAGCCGCCGGGCCATCGCCCCCCACAGGCGGCGGTTCAGCGCATCGAGCCTGGGCACGCTCCACCCCTGCGCGCGCAGCGTCGCCACGCCGCCATCGTCCGCCTCCGAGAGCTGGAAGCGGTAGTCGAACAGCCTCCCCCGCCGCGCGGTGCGCACCCCGCGCAGGATCGGCGCGGCGACGCCCACGCGGGCGCCCGCCGCCGCCAGCGCCCGCGCCTGCTCGCGGAAGAAGATCCCGTTCACCGGGTCCAGCGCCGTGGGGTACCACGACGGGATCACCAGCACGTGCATCGTCGCGCTCCGAAGCTCAGAAACAGAAATCTCTCACAGAGGCCACGGAGGACACAGGGAAAAGCGATCGACTTCCCCGTGTCCCTGTCCCCCGGTGAGAGCTGCCGTTTGGTGAGCCGGGGATCAGGGCGTAGGCGGCCCGCCGGCGCGTACCAGCCGATCGCCGTCGAGGCGATAGCCGCGGCCGCAGTCGGCGCACGTCGCCCGGCCCTCTTCCAGCCGCAGCGTCACCCCACACTCGCACACCCAGCCGATGCGCTTCGCCGGGACGCCGGCCATCAGCGCGTAGGCGGCAACGTCGCGGGTGACCACGGCTCCGGCCGCGACGAACGACCACTCGCCCACCGTGGTGCCGCAGACGATGGTGGCGTTGGCGCCGATGCTGGCGCCGCGCTTCACCCGCGTGGTGGCATAGTCCGCCGCGGTGTTGCGGGGGAAGGCCGAGCGCGGGGTGCGCACGTTGGTGAACACCATGCTGGGGCCGCAGAACACCCAGTCCTCCAGCACCACCCCCTCGTACAGAGACACGTTGTTCTGGATCTTCACCCCGCGCCCCACGGTGACGCGCGGCGCCACGAACACGTTCTGCCCCAGCGAGCACCCCTCGCCGATCGCCGCGCCGGCGGAGACGTGGCTGAAGTGCCACACCCTGGTCCCCGCGCCGATCTCGGCGCCCGCGTCGACCACCGCGGTCTCGTGCGCGAAGTACGGCTTCGCCTCGCTCGTCGCCATGCTCAGTAGTCCAGCGGGAGCGAGACCGTGCGCTCGTCGCGCGCGGAGAGGTAGATGCCGATCAGCAGCTCCAGGGAGCGCAGCCCCTCGCGGCCGTCGGTCTCGGCGGCGGCCTCGCCGCGCAGCGTGGCGATCACGTTCTCGTAGTAGCG
>DASYJZ010000190.1:0-3655 GCA_035995965.1 Longimicrobium sp.
GTTGTGAGGCCGGCCGAGGAACCAGATTCGCATGTATGTGCGCCCACGTCGCCGACTGTCAATGATATTGGCGTTTCGGTAACGCTTCCTTTAGGAATTCTCGAACGATGAGGGATTCGCACGCGTTCGTCGTCGCCGGCGGGCGGCGGCTGGAGTACCGGTGGATCGGGCCACCCGGGGACGAGGCGCCGACGCTCGTCTTCCTGCACGAGGGGCTCGGCTCCGCGTCGCTCTGGCGCGACTTCCCGGACCGGCTCGCGGCGGCGACGGGATGCGGCGCGCTGGTCTACTCGCGCGCCGGCTATGGGCGCTCGGACCCCGCCGAGCTTCCGCGCCCGGTGGCGTTCATGCACGACGAGGCGGCGGTGCTGGTGGAGGTGCTGGAGGGGACCGGCGTGCGCGATCCGGTGCTGGTGGGGCACAGCGACGGCGCGTCGATCGCCATCATCTACGCCGGCCGTGGCGCCGGGCCGCGGCCGCGCGGGCTGGTGCTGGAGGCGCCGCACGTCTTCACCGAGCCGCACGGGCTCGCGAGCATCGCCGCGATCGGCGAGCAGTACCGCACGACGGACCTGCGGACGCGGCTGGCGCGGCACCATGCGCACGTGGACGTCGCCTTCCGCGGCTGGAACGACGTGTGGCTGGACCCGGAGTTCCGCGCCTGGAACATCGAGGCGTACCTCCCGCGCATCTCCACGCCGATCCTGGTGGTGCAGGGGGAGGACGACGAGTACGGCACCTGGGCGCAGGTCGACGCGATCCGCGCCGGCGCCGGCGGGCCGGTGGAGGTGCTCGCCGTCCCGTCGTGCGGACACTCCCCGCATCGCGAGCATCCGGACGCGGTGCTCACCGCGATGGCGCGCTTCGTCCGGCTGGTGGCGCGCTCCACCCTCGCAACAGAATGACTCACTCAGAGCCGCGGAGACGCTGAGGAAGACGCTGGCGCTTCGAGAGTCTGGCGCGCGCCGCGGGAACGGACGCATCTTCCCGGACCCGGTCCCCGTTGCAACGACTGTCCCCCCGCACCGAGCAGCCGCATGCGCAGAATCGCCCTCGTCCCGAGCTTCGCCGCCGCCCTGCTCGCCGGCGCCGTCCCGGCGGCCGCGCAGATCCCCGAGCGCTTCGAGAACCTCAAGGTGCTGCCGCGGGACATCCCGCGAGACTCGCTGCTGCAGGTGATGCGCGGCTTCGCGATGTCGCTGGGGGTGCGCTGCCAGTACTGCCACGTGCAGCGGCAGGGGGCGGACGGCCGCGAGACCTTCGACTTCAAGGCCGACGACAAGGCGCCGAAGGACAAGGCGCGCTTCATGATGCGCATGGTGCGCGACCTGAACACGCAGGTGCTGCCGCAGGTGCCGCACCGCCACGACCCGCCGGTGGGCGTGGGCTGCGTCACCTGCCATCGCGGCCTCCCGATCCCCACCACGCTCGACCGCGTGCTGACCACGGCGCTCGACAGCGGCGGCGCCCCGGCGGCCATCGCGCGCTACCGGCAGCTCCGCCAGGAGTCGATGGCGTCGGGGCGCTACGACTTCAGCGAGGGCTCCATCAACGAGCTGGCGCGCCGACTCGCCTCGCAGGGGAAGACGGCCGAAGCCGCGGCGCTGCTGGAGATGAACGGCGAGTTCTACCCGGCCTCGGGCCAGGTCGACTTCCAGCTCGGCGAGGTCTACCGGATGCGCGGCGAGCGCGACAAGGCGCTGGTGCGCTACCGCATGGCGCAGCAGAAGGACCCCAACAACCCGCAGATCCGCCGCCGCATCGACGAGCTGAGCGGCGCGGCGGCCCCGGTGAGTCCTTGATTCAGCAAACGGCCGTTTCACGCAGAGGCGCAGAGGAACAGAGAGAAAAGCAGTTCTCTCGGTTCCTCTGCGGCTCTGCGTGAGACGGCAGTTGGACAATGGAGGAACGATGAAGATTCTGGGACTGGCCCTGGTGCTCGCGCTCTCCGCCGGCCAAGCGCAGGCCCAGCGGGTCCACACGCCCGCCGCCGGCACCCCCGAGCGCCGCCTGCTGATGGACGCGCTGCGCCTGCGCATGCAGCGCGAGCTGAACCGGCCGATGATCTTCGAGGTGCGGCAGCTGCGCGTGCTCGGCGGGTGGGCATTCGCCGAGGTCGTGCCGAAGAAGCCCGACGGATCGGCCTTCGACTACCGCGGCACGCCGATGGAACAGAGGCGCCGCGACGGCGTGCTCGACGAGGCCAGCGTCGCGCTGCTCAGGCGCGTGGGCGGTACGTGGCGGGTGGTGAGGCTCGCGATCGGGCCGACGGACGTGGCGTGGTGGGGATGGGAGAAGGAGACCGGCGCTCCCCGGGCGGTGCTGCCGTACCCCTGAGGTCAGCCGGTGCCCAGCGCGAGCGTGCGCAGGGCGGCCTTGCGGCGCTGTTCCATCTCCGCGGTGTCGAGCGCGTGGATGGCCGCCTCCGTCAGCCCGTCGGCGGGGTCGAAGCCCAGGCTGGCGAGCAGCTCGCGCACGTACTCCTCCTCCAGCCCACGCCCCTGGAGCTGCTCCGCGATCTCTTCGTCGGTCATCATGAGAAGCCTCCGGGTCGCGGGGTGAATGCGGTTCGGAATCGATCTCCGTTCAAACGCGGGTTGCGTGCCGCGGTGACGACAAGGGGCGCGCCCGGCGGCGCGCCCCTTTCTTCGCTCCGCGCGGGGCGTCCGCGAGGTCAGCTGGCCGGGGCCGAGCCGTCCTGCGAGACGCCGGACATCATCCGCCGGATCGGGATGATCAGCAGCGCCAGGATGGCCGCCGCGCCGAAGAGCGCCACGGTGGTGTAGGTGAACACCATCGGCACCTGCTCCAGCTTGTTCGGGTCCACGTGGCCGCCCGCCAGCCCGCCGATCAGGTTGCCGATGGACGAGGCCAGGAACCAGATCCCCATCATCTGCCCCACGTACTTCCGCGGCGACAGCTTGGTCATCGACGACAGCCCCACCGGGCTCAGGCAGAGCTCGCCCACCGTCTGGAAGAAGTAGCTCCCCACCAGCCACAGCGCTGACACCTTCAGCAGGCCGTGGCTGGCCAGCTCCGCGCGCGCGGGGATGATCATCAGCAGGAAGCCCAGCCCCGCCAGGAAGAGCCCCAGCGAGAACTTGGCGGGGCTCGAGAGATCGCGCCCGCGGCGCCCCATGGCGACCCAGAGCCAGGCGAACACCGGCGCCAGGATGATGATGAACGCCGAGTTGATGGACTGGAACCAGGTGGCGGGCACCTCCCACGAGCCGATGTGGCGCTCGGTGAAGTCCTTGGCGAACAGGTTCAGCGAGGTGGGCGCCTGCTCGAACGCGCTCCAGAAGATGGTGGCGAAAAGGAAGAGCACCACGATCACCGCCACGCGGCGCTTCTCGGTGCCGTTCAGCCCTCCGAAGGCGAACACGAAGGCGAAGAACGCCAGC
The DNA here is from genome assembly GCA_035995965.1 of Longimicrobium sp. Taxonomy (GTDB): domain Bacteria; phylum Gemmatimonadota; class Gemmatimonadetes; order Longimicrobiales; family Longimicrobiaceae; genus Longimicrobium. Next base: position 3,405 of record DASYJZ010000190.1, read on the forward strand.
GCCAGCGCCACCAGCACGTACGCCATGGACTTGCCGACCACCTCCGCGTCGGGCACGAACACGCCGCCGAGCACCAGCACGAAGAGGAGCGCGATCAGCCCCACCCCCGCCCCCGCCGCCAGCTTCACCGTGCGCTCCTGCCGCGCCTGCACCACGGGGTCGGGGTGCCGCGTGGGCTCGGTGCCGATGTCGCCCAGCGTGGCGCGGGCGCGCAGCGCGAACCACATCAGCCCGAAGAACATCCCCACGCC
>DASYJZ010000191.1:0-4731 GCA_035995965.1 Longimicrobium sp.
GGGGAACCGGCGCGAGACGGTGATCGTCGGCTCGCTCGCCGCCGACGGCGTGTTCAGCGGGAACATGACGGCGCTCACCACGGGTGCGCTGCAGTACCGGATGCGCAGCGCCTTCTCCAGCCGGCTCACGCCCACGCAGCGGCGCGACCTGGGGCGCACCCTGGCGCAGGGGCTCTTCGACGGCGCCAGCGCCGACTCCCTGGAGATCTTCGACGGGCGCGACCTGCGCGCCACCCCGCAGACGCGCGTGTGGGTGAGCGGCGGGCGCGCCGCCAGCCGCTCGGGCGAGACGCTGATCCTCACCCTGCCGGTGGGGAACGGGCAGAACGACGAGATCGTGGCGCAGCTCGAGGCGGCGCCCAAGCCGCGCCGCTTCCCCATCGACGTGGCCGCGGTGATCGGGCCGGTGGAGTCGGTGACCGACTTCCGGCTGAAGCTGCCGGCGGGGTACCGGGCGCGGCTGCCGCAGAACGTGCACGCCACCAGCGTGTTCGGCAGCTACGTGGCCGAGTACTCGCAGGCGGGCGACGAGCTGCGCGTGAGCAAGCGCGTCTCAGGCGCGCGCGGGATCCAGCCGCCGGCGGCGGTCGGGACCCTGGTGGGGTGGCTGCGGGAGATGTCGAAGGACGACGCCCGCTTCATCGTGCTGGAGCCGGCGAAGCCCTGAGCCCGGCGAGGCGCCCGGCGAACGGCCGGGCGCCTCGTGGCGGGAAACAGAAGAAGCTTGTTCTGCGGTGGCTACAACGTCATCTTGCCGGTGATTCCCGTCACCTTCCCATCGAGCCCCCCGTCCCCCGTCCCCGCCGTCTCCGAAGGTGTCCGCGAAGATCGTGCTCCTCGTGGACTCGCACGAGGACAGCCGCACCATCTACACCGCCATCCTGGAGCATCACGGCTTCGCGGTGGTGGCCACGTCGTTCGGTGAAGACGGCCTGCGGCTCTCGCGCGAGCGGCGTCCGGACCTGATCGTGGTGGAGTTCTCGCCGCCGCGGCAGGCGAGCCTGGCGCTGGTGCGGGCCTTCCGCACCGACGCCTCGACCGCCACCGTCCCCGTGGTCGCGCTCAGCACCACCCTGGGCGACGCGGACCGCGACCTGCTCCTCGGCGAGGGGATCGCCGCGTACATGGTGAAGCCGTGCCCTCCCCTGACGCTGCTCGCGGAAGCCCGCCGGTTGCTCGGCGCGTAATCGGGCACGACAACGGCCGTTTCACGCAGAGACGCAGAGGAACCGAGAGAAAAGCACTGCTCTCGGTTCTTCTGCGTCTCTGTGTGATACGAGATGCTTTTTTGGCTTCAGTCCTCTGAGCGATCCTGGCATTCGTGCTCGTACCACCGCCCGCCGAGACGCCGCGGCCGCGGATGGCTGCATTCGTCCGGCGGACCCACGGCGCCGTCGGCGTAGAGCAGGATGTATCTCATCTCCCCCGTGTGGATGAAGAGCAGCCCGCCGTCGACCGGCTTGAACCACTTGAGGTCCAGGCGCCGCAGCCGGGGCCCGAACCGCTCCTTGATCAGCCCGTCGCGCGCGTCGATTCCGTTGCCGGCCGTCGGGACCGAGGCGACCGCCGCGCGGACCTCCACCGCCACCGCGTCCAGCTCGGTTTCATTCGCGGCGACGTGCATCTCGATCGCGGCACGGTGGGCGGGTCCGAACAGCGCGATCGAGGATGCCAGCGTGAGCGCCGCCAGGATCGGCGCGAACACCGCCTCGCGGGAGCGTTCGTAGAGGCCCAGGCCGCCGAGCACCAGTCCGCTCAGCGGGAGGAGGAAGACGCCGCCGAGCAGCATTCCGGCCAGCGACAGACCCCCGGTGAAGGGCTCGAAGAGCGGCCCCGCGAGCAGCAGCGCACACCCGGCTCCCCACGCGCCCAGCATCACCCGCCGGATGCGCGCGAGGCCGGCGCGCTTCGCTTCGGCCGATCGCACCAGCCCCTCGAGGGGCGGCCGCGCCGGCGGATCGGGGGCGGGAGGCACCAGCGCGAGGTGCGCGGTGGCGCTCACGAGCGGCTCGGCGCGGAGACGGCCGGGGCGACGGTGGTCGTGCGAGGCACCGCCGCCGCCGGGCACAGCCGCTTCAGCTCGGCCGCGTGCGTGCGGACTGCCGCGACCGCGCGCGAGCGGCCCAGGCTCCACGCCCGCCAGTCTTCGTCCGCACCGCTCCAGTCCTGCAGCAGCCGCCGGGCGACGGGGCAGCGCCCCTCGGCCGGCACGGCGTCCAGCCGCCGCAGCAGCGCGGGAACGGCGTCGCCGCTCAGGGACGCGGCGTAGAGCGCGTCGAAGCGCACCACCGCCTGCTCGCGGGCCGCGTTGACGCGCACGATCAGCGCGTCCGGGCTGGCCACGTGCAGCAGCACGATGGCCTCCACCGCCGCCGTCACCGCGCCGAAGGCGAAGCGCTCGCGCCGGCCGCGCAGCACCGTCCAGCAGAACCAGCCGAACACCGCCGTGAGCCAGAGCATGAAGGCGGTGGTGTAGACGCGCAGCTCGGTGAGCCCGTAGGCGCTCTGGTAGAGCCGCATCCGGTGCAGCGCGGAGAGGATGATCACGAATACCAGCCCCACCATCGTCCCCGCCGCGACGCGGAAGACGCGCTGCTCGCGCGGGTCGTCGCCGCGGATCAGCCAGTGCACCGTCATCAGCAGCGGCAGCACCAGCCCCGCCACCACGCACAGCTCGAAGAACCCCCGCCGCGCGTACGCCGAGAACGTCGCCGTCCCCGGCGCCAGCAGGTCGCCGTAGCTGCCGAAGAAGTGCGGGAGCTGCAGCACGACGAAGGCGAGGAAGAGCAGGTCCAGCAGCCCCAGCACCGTCACCGTCTCCACCATCCCCAGGTGCGGCCCGCGCGCCGGCTCGGCGGACGCGGCCAATCGCCCGGCCTCCGTCTCTGCCGCAACAGCAGGTGGCGTGGGGATGACGAGCGCGCGCAGCACCCCGGCCGCGCCCCAGGCGAACACCAGCGCCAGGCCGGTGTGCGAGGCGGCCAGCGGCAGGTCGAGGTTGAAGGTGCGGCCGATCAGGTGGTCGAACCCCGCGTCCGCCGCCATCAGCAGCGAGCCGAAGATCAGCAGGAGCGGCAGCGCCAGCGCGGTGCCGCGTCCCGCCGCCATCGCGTGGCGCGTCCACCCGTCGCCGCGCAGCTCCCGCCAGCGCACGTCGCGCCCCACCAGGATCCCGGCACCGCAGGTGGCCTCGAAGACGGCCTGCAGCAGCGCGCCGCAGTACCGCGCCAGCCCCGCCACGCGCACGCTCCCGCCCCCCGCGCGGTACACGGCCAGCCCCAGCACCACGCAGAGCGCGGTGAGGTCGAGCGCCTTCAGCGTGGGCGAGTCGCGCCAGGCCATCAGCCCCGCCACCGCCATCGCCACGGGGATCCAGCCGACCACCGCGTCCTCGGTGTCGGCCCAGCGCTGCAGCCCCGCGGCGGCGGCGACCAGGAGCGCGGTCCACAGGGTCAGGTTTAGCCCCCACGGCGCGGGGCGCAGCAGGGCGTCGCCGGCGGCGCCCAGCGCGATCGCCGCGGCGGCCACGGCCACCCCGTTGCGGGTGCGCGTGCTGAGAGGCGCGCGCGCCGGGACGGCGAGCGCGGGGAGGGTCTCGGCGTTCATGCGGCGGATGCCTCGGAGGTGGATGCGCGCTCCGCGGGCGGGCGCGCCAGGCGGGTGTAGCCGCGTTCCTCGCCCGTGTCGGGGAACGAGCCGCGGCCGAAGAAGACGTTCGCCGCGAGGGTGCGCAGCGGCGGCGTGCGCAGCGCGGCGCAGCCCAGCTCCACCAGCAGCGGCGACCGCACCGCCGAGAGCACCCGCCGCAGCGCCAGCCGCGATGCGAAGCGCTTCCGGAAGACGTTCCCGGAGTACGGCGCGAGCGCGGCTTGGTCCCCGGTCGACAGGTACTCGGCGGCGACGCGGGCGGCGAGCGCGGAGAGGCGGATGCAGGGGTCCAGCCCGCCCGCGGTGAGCGGCGAGACCGCCCCGGCCGCGTCGCCCACCAGCAGCCCGCGCGCGCAGGCGATCCGCGGCAGCACGCCGCCCACCGGGATGCGTCCGCCGCGCCGCTCGTCCGCCGCGCGCCCGCGCAGCCCGAAGCGGTCGTCCACGCGCGCCCGGAAGCGGCGCAGCGCCTCCGCCGGCCGGAAGCGCTCCGCATGGCCGCCGACGCCCACGTGCACCTCTTCCCCGTCCGTCACCACCCAGGCCAGGTAGCCGGGCGCCAGCTCGGGATCGAGCCAGCAGTGGAAGCACGGCGGACCCGCGGACGCGACCCGGAAGACTTCCTCCACTCCCACGATCCACCGCCGGTTCTCGGAGAGGCCGAGCGCCGAGGCCACGCGGCTCTGCGCCCCGTCCGCGCCGACCACGAAGCGGGCGTGGACGGTTGCGCCGCGGCCCCCGCGCTCCAGCAACACCACCGACCCCGCGCCGTCTTCCAGGCAGCCGGCGAAACGGGTGAGCGGCGACCACTCCACCCCGGCGGCCAGGCACGCGTCCAGCATCTGCCCGTACAGCGCCCCCATGCGGCCCACGCGGAACTCGGTGCGCGGGCTCTCCAGCTCCAGCGGCCGGCCGCGCGGCGAGTAGAGGACCACGCGGCTCACCGCCGGCCCCAGGCAGTCGTCCGGGAGCGCGAAGTCCTCCAGCGTGCGGCGCACGAAGATCCCCGTGGTGTGCACCCCCCGGTCGACCGCCGCCTTGCGGTCGGCGAGCAGCACGCGGAGTCCGCGCTCGCCCAGGCGC
>DASYJZ010000192.1:0-2904 GCA_035995965.1 Longimicrobium sp.
GGCGGTGTTCGAGGTGACGGTGGAGGTGCGCGGCGACGCCGTCGCGCTGCTGGGCGCCACCAGCGAGCAGGAGGCCGCGCTGGCGCTCAGCGCGCGCATCGCCCAGCTCACCGGCTGGCGCACGGTGCAGGACGAGGTGCAGCGCCTCCCCGAAGCGGAGCCCGACGAGCGGGTGCACGCGCTGGTCACCTCGGCCGTGGCGCCGATGCTGGCGGAGCCGCGCGTCGCCACCACGCAGGTGTCGCAGGTGGTGCTGGGGAACCGGCTGGTGGTGCTGCGCCGCGGCGGCCGCTGGCTGCAGTGCCGCTCGCCCGACGGCTACATCGGCTGGGTGCACGCGGGGTACGTGGCGCTGCGCGACGAGGGCCAGGTGCGCGCGTGGGACTCGGGCGCGGGCGGCGACCCCTGCATCTCGCTCGGCGCGCACGTTCGCGACGCCAGCGGCGAGATCATGATGCGCCTCCCCTGGGGCGCCCGCGTGCTCCGCGAAAGCGCCGACGTGGTGCGTCTCCCGGATGGCCGCTCCGGCCCGGTCGAGGGCGAGCTGATCGCCGCCGCGCTGCGCCCCCTCGCCTTCCCCGCGGACGGCGAGGCGGCGTGCGAGACGGCGGCGCGGTGGCTGGGAGTGCCCTACCTCTGGGGCGGGGTCACCATGGGCGGGGTGGACTGCTCCGGCCTGGTGCAGGGCGTGTGGAAGCTGCACGGCCGCCTGATCCCGCGCGACAGCGACCAGCAGTCGCGCTGGGGGCAGGAGGTGGATCCCGGCCCCGGGTTCGAGAACCTCCTCCCCGGCGACCTCTGCTTCTTCGCCGAGGACCCCGGCCGCGTCACCCACGTGGTGATGAGCACCGGCGGCTCCAGGATCATCCACGCCTCGCTCGGCAACGGCGGCGTCGCCCGCAACGACCTGATGGGCCGCCGCAGCTACGAGCGCGAGCTGCGCCGCCTCTTCTGCACCGCGCGGCGGGTGCTTTGATCCCGATCCACCGAAAAGTCATCCTCCCCGCACTCCCAACCCAAAGACGTCAGCCTGAGGACGGCCATACCTCTGGGTCAGCAGCGACAGTCAGCTGCAGTCCGAAGGATCGGCCCCAGGATGCCGTGTTGGGGGTTTGCACGAATGCACAGTCGAGAGTGGGATCGGTATCAGGTCCGGACGCCCTCCCCCGTGTCATCCCGAGTGCCCGAGCACGATGAATCCGCCGCCGCACCGACGTCCGCAGGGCCGAGGGATCTAACCGAAGACGCCGCGAGCCCTGGACGCGGCAGCGGCGCAAGGGTCGGCCCTCGCGCCGGTCCACGCGGCGATGTAGTTGAGGGTCGAGCGGTTCTCGCGAGTCTTCGGGCCCGCGGATGCAGTGGGTTACAACAGCTCGGGGGAGTCGATCGGCTCGCCGTCCGCGAAGCGGGAGGGGCGGAGCGCGTGCACGTCCAGCGACGACGCGGCGCCGTCCACCACCATCTCGGCCACGAGCTGGCCGATCGCGGGCGAGTGCATCACCCCGTGCCCCGACGAGCCGTTGGCCAGGTAGAGGTTCTCGACGCCGGGCGCGAGCCCCAGCAGCACGTGCCGGTCGGGGCTGATCTCGTAGAGCCCGTTCCAGCAGGCGGCGCGGTCGACGGGGATGTCGCGCAGGCGGGGGATGCGGCGGTGGGCGCGCGCCGTCACCTCCGGCAGCCACGACTCGTCGAACGCCAGGTCGAAGGGGTCGGCGCTCGGGGGCTGGTCCGGCCAGAGCAGGAGCACGCGGCCGTCGCGGACGCGCGCGTGGAAGCCGTCGTCCACGAAGATGGTGAGCGGCATGCACTCGGGGAGCGCCTCCGTGGGCACCGTGGGCGCGATCTGCCGGCGGAGCGGCGTCACCGGCACCTCTACCCCCGCCATCCGCCCGACGACGCCTGCCCACGCGCCCGCCGCGTTCACCACGGCGCCCGCGGCGATCCGACCCGCCGGCGTCCGCACTCCCGTGACGCGATCCCCCACGCGCTCGATCGCCTCGACCGGCGCGCCGTGCTCGAAGCGCGCGCCGAGGCGCCGCGCGCCCTCCATGTAGCCGCGCAGGATCTCCAGCGGGCGGATGAACCCGTCCGTGGGGCACCACGTCCCGCCCACCACGCCGTCGATGGAGATGGCGGGGTTGATCTCCCGCGCCTCCTCCGGATCGACCGCGCGGGCCGCCGCGACGCCGGCCGCATGCTGCACCGCCTGCGCGGCCAGCAGGGTGGCAAGGCTTTCGGGCGAGTCGGCGAGGAAGAGATAGCCGCACGGCCGGTAGCCGGGGTCGACGCCGAGCTCGTCGGCGAAGCGCAGCAGCTTCTCCAGCGAAAGGAGGGAGAGGCGCACGTTCACGTCGGAGCCGAACTGCGCGCGGAAGCCGCCGGTCGCCTTCCCCGTGCTCCCCTCCCCGGGCGTGGCGCCGCGCTCCAGCACGCGCACGTCCGTGCACCCGCGCGCCGCGAGGTGGTACGCGATGCTCGCGCCGACCACGCCCCCGCCGATGATCACGACGTCGGCTGAGTCCATTCGGGAGGATGGAAGGGAAACGGGAGATGGACCTGGACGAGGAAGAGTAGCGCGCGTCGGTGGACGGGCCAAGGATCGGGCCTGGGCGGCGATGGCGGCAGCGGGCCGTGTCGCTGCGTCGGCTTCAGATCCTTCGGCCGCCGCCAGGCTGCTTCGCCGCAGATGCTTCCGTGCCGCGACGGCACTCAGGCTGACGCCTTTCTAACGTTTCCGGTGTTGTTCTGGCACTTAAGCACTTGGCACTTGGCACTTGGCACTTGGCACTTGGCACTTGGCACTTGGCACTTGGCACTTGGCACTTGGCACTTGGCACTTGGCACTTGGCACTTAGCACTTAGCACTTAGCACTTAGCACTTAGCACTTAGCACTTAGCACTTAG
>DASYJZ010000193.1:0-3735 GCA_035995965.1 Longimicrobium sp.
GATGCGCCGCGGGTCCGCCAGGTCGATCAGCAGGTTGGTGGCGAGGTTGCTGGAGCGCGTGATCATGTGCTCGATCAGCTCGCGGATCGGCACGCGCTCGCCGAGGCGGCGGTAGAGCGAGCTGTCGCTGTCCTCGCCGGCGTCGAGCGCGTAGCCGCTCCCGTCGGCGATGCTGCGGAACTCGTTGCGCACCGCCACCGGCTCGGCGAGCGAGATCTCGCCCGCGTCGGCGCGCCGGAAGAGCTCGAGCATCACCGGCACCTTCATCGTGCTGGCGGCGTGCAGCGGCTGGTGCGCGTCCACCAGGAGCGACTCGCCCGTCGCCATGTCGCGGAAGGCCACCTCCACCAGCGCGCTGTCGCCCGCGTGCCGCCGGATGATCACGCGTACCTCCGCCTCCAGCGCCGCTATCCGGTCCGACGGGGGACGCGGGTCCGCCACCGGCCGCGGAGCGCACGCGGCCAGCAGGAGCAGGGCGGCGGAGAGGGAGCCAGCGGTGAAGCGAGTCATCGGGGCGATGGCGTCCGGGGGATTCGCTCGAGGCGGATGGAGGCAAGCTACGGATCGGAGGGTGCGCGGGCGAGATCCCGGGGAGCCGCGCGATGCCTCCGCTGTCGCCTATCATCTGATCGCGCCACTTGGTAAGCTCGACAAGGTCCATCCGGGTGACGGGATCGAATGCGCCTCCGGGCGGTGTGCTACGGCCGATACGTCAACTCGTGGGCAGTCGCGAGCGCATGGCTGCGGCCCGTCTCGGCGCACCGCGCTCCGGCAATCGTTCTCTGCGTCCGCGTGTTTCACGCCTTAAAGGCAAGAAAATTGCATCGCTCGCTTACGCCCTGTAGCAGAGGGGGCGGAAGCTCACACAGTGACGCAGGAGGCACCATGAAGCACCGGATGGTGGCGGCCGTGCGTATCCTTCCGCTGGCGCTGGCGGCGGCCCTGGTGGTGCCGCAGCGCGCACCCGCCCAGGCGGGAGACGAGGCGCAGCTCACCGCGCTGGCCCGCGCGGCGGTGGAGGCGCAGAACGACGTCCTCGTGAGTGGCGACGTGGAGGGCTCGCTGGGACGGCGGGCGAACGCGGCGGCGTTCCGCGGCGGCATCCAGCGGCACTTCGCCAGCCTGACGAATCGGAAGAACGTGCTGGCGCAGAGCCGCAACGACTACAAGTCGCACCGCACCACGCTCCGCATCAGGAACACGCGGGTGGAAGGAGACCGGGCGACGCAGGAGGCGACGGAGCAGGTGGTGCTGGCGCTCGATCCTTCCATCGGGGGCCCGCCGCAGACCGAATACACGCAGGAGCACGTCCTCCGCTTCGAGAAGCAGGGTGGGCAGTGGCGGCTGACGGCCGACGAGATCCTTCCGCCGCCCGAGGACCCGGATTCGCTGCGCGGGCCCGCGGTGACCACGCAGACCCAGCCGGCGCCCCCCGGGCACACGCCGAATCCCCAGATCGAGCGGCGGCGGGCCGGACCGCGGGCCACGTTCCTCGACCGCCCCGGGCTGTTCCGGCTGGCATCGACAGGCAGCCGCTTCCCCACGCGGCTGTTCACCTACTCGCCCACGGCGGCCGTGAACTACGCGCTCACGTACTGGGGACCGGCCAACTCGAACTACAACAGCTCGTACCGCGAGTACACCAACGACTGCACCAACTTCATCTCGCAGGTGGTGCAGGCGGGGGGCTGGGTCTACGACGAGACCGGCGACCGCACCCTGAACGACACGTGGTACTACGGCTCGTTCACCTTCACCACCAGCTACAGTTGGGCGGGAGCCCACAACTTCAACGGGTTCTTCAACCAATCGGGGCGCGGCTTCGTGGCGACGTACTTCTCCGACATGCTGACGGGCGACATCCTGCAGGCCGACTTCGGGCCCACGCCCGACGGCAACATCAGCCACTCGATGGTGGTGACATCGAAAGACGCGAGCAACAACATCTACCTGACGTACCACACCAACAACACGAAGAACCGGTCGATCAACGATCTGCTGGCCGGCAACCCCGGCACCCGGTGGTACGGCCTGGCGCTTTACTGGTGAGGTGACGCAGCGTGCACCGGCCGCCTGGAGGGACCGCGGAGCGGGCGGGGGAGCGGCGCCGGGGGGGTGCCGCTCCCCCCCCGGCGCGTCTGGCGGAGGGGGATGAATGGCGATCGCACGGAGACCGTGGATCTGGGGAGCGGCCGCCGGTACGGCACTGGCGATCGGCCTCGGCTGGCTGGGGCTCCGGCGCCTGGGGAACGACACCGGCCTGGAGGACTTCCGCGGCAACCGCCCCACGGCCACGGCCGCCGAGGCGGGCGGCGACGATCCCGCTCGGGTGGCGGGGACGCTGGTGGAGAAGTGGCTGCACCGGTTCACCACCGGCGAGTACGGCGGCGCCAGCCGCCTGCGCGAGTACCGGGTCGACCAGTTGGCCGTGCTCCCGGCCAGCAGAGGCAGGTTCGTCGTCTCCGTCCGCGTGTCAGTGAAGCCCACGCGCCGGAGCTTCGGAAGCTGGCTGGGCGGCAGCGGTGGAACGGCGGAGGACGGCTGGATCCACGGCAAGTTCCTGCGCTTCGCCGTGGTGCGGACGGGCAGCGGCTACCAGTTGCGCGAGCTCGGCCCCGGCCCGCTGTGACTTCCGGGCCCGGCTACGGCCGATACGCCACGGTGCCGTAGACGCGCAGCTTGTGGCGGTCCGGGGCGTCGAGCGGGTACCCGACGCCGGCCACCAGGCGCACGCCGGGGACGCGCAGCAGGTTCATCGGCGGGCTGTCGAACGCCGCCTCCGCGCCGGCCACGCGGTACCAGTCGCCGTGCCCGCCACCCCCGGCGGCGCCCGCCAGGTAGGGGGTGAAGCCGGAGAGCCGCGTGCTCAGCCGGTACGCCAGCACCTCGCGTCCGCGCACCACGCCGAAGCGCGCGCCGGGGAGCGGCAGGCGCTGCGGCAGGATCGCGTCGTCGAAGAGCGGCTGCCCCGCGCCGCCGACCTCGAAGCGCTCCCACAGCGGCGCGCCCGCCGACACCGCGCCGTACGTCACTTCGCCGCGCCCGTTCAGCCCCGCGAACCCCACCCCCACCGCCAGCGTCCCCACGCCGCGCGTCCACCCCGACCCCGCCGTCCGCCCGATGGAGCCGTTCAGCCGCAGCGTCGCGCCGATCGACCGGCTCCCGCGGTTCTGCGCGAGCGATCCCGCGGCCTCCGCGAACGCGAGCGATCGTCCCGCCGCCGCTGCATCCCCGAGCTTCAGCGCGCCGGTCGAGCCACCGGCGCGCAGGCGGTGGCGGAAGGCCGAGCCGGACCAGGGCTGCTCCACGTACAGCGCCGTGCCTGTGTACCGCGCGTCGAGGGAGTCCGCGGGGAGCACCAGCGCCCCTCCGCCGTGCGACGGCCGGTGTTCCAGGTGGAAGGCCTCGAGGCCGACCGCCGGGAGCCAGCGGCGGTAGACGAGGCCCAGCGCGGCACCGCGCGGCATCTCCGCGTCGCCGCCGACCACGCGCAGCATCGCCGTCAGCCGGCCGACCGGGTCGCCGTTTCCGATCACCACCCCTGCCGACGTCCCGTTCGCGTCCGTCGCCGCCGTGGGGAGGAGGCGCGTCCGCCGCGGACCCAGCCCATAGGCACGGCTCGGCGGGAGTGGCGCGCGGTGGAGCGTGTCCGGCTCCACTGCGATAGAGGGTGGCGCAGCGGGGGCCAGCGCGGCGTCGAGCGCGACCACCGGGCCACGCGCGGCGCTGTCGAGG
>DASYJZ010000194.1:0-1563 GCA_035995965.1 Longimicrobium sp.
AGGCGCTGCTCGAGGCGCGCACCGAGCGCGAACGCCTGGAGCAGATCGACACCCTGCTGAGCTCCGTGATCGACGCACACGCCCGCGGCGAGTGGCGCCCCGAGCCGGACGACGAATAGAGATTTATCTCACGCGGAGCCGCAGAGGGGAGACGCAGACATTCGGCGTCTCCCCTCTGCGGCTCCGCGGCTCTGCGCGAGAGAATTCCGTTACTGCTTCTGGGCCCCGAAATCGACCGTCGGCGCCTGCTCCGAGCCGGCGGGCGCCTGGTACGGCGCCTTCCGCTGCGCGCCCGTCACCTTGGCGGTGATCGCCTGCGGGAACTGGCGGATGTACGAGTTGTAGTTCCGCACCGCCTCGTTGTAGTCGCGCCGCGCGGTGGCGATCTTGTTCTCGCTCTCGGCGAGCTGGTCCTGCAGCCCCTGGAAGTTCTGCGTGGCACGCAGGTTGGGATAGGCTTCGACCGCCACGTTCAGGTAGGTGCCGATCGCCCGGCTCTGCGCTGCCTCGGCCCCCTGGAGCTGCGCCACGTCCTTGCTCTCCACCGCCGTGCGGGTCTGCGCCTGCGCCTGGTTGAGCTGCGCCTCGGCCGCGGCCACGCGCTGTCCGGCGCGGGCGCGCGCCACGTCGGTGTTGGTGCCGCGCTCGAACTCGGCGGCGCCCTTCACCGTGGCCACCATGTTGGGGATGAGCTGGTTCCGCGCCGTCAGCTCCACCCCGATGTTGGACTTGTTCTGCTCGGCCCGCTCGTCGAGCTGCTGGATCTGGTTGTAGCCGCACCCCGACAGCATGAGCGCCAGCCCCGCCGCCGCCGCGATCCTGGTCATCCGCATCACCGTCTCCTTGCGCAATCTGGTGGGACCTCGCGCCTTCCGTCTCAAGCCGCCGCCTCGAAGCGGTCGACGTACCGAACCACCTCCGCCACCGCGTCCAGGTACCCCGTGACCACCGGGGCGTCGGGACGCACGTCCAGCTTCGCCCCGCCGGCCCGCGCCCGCACGATCTCCAGCAGCGGCGCGGGGTCGAACCCCACCCGCAGCGCCGTCGCCCGCACCACCGCCTCCGGGTCGCGCACCCCTTCCTCGCCCGAGATCCGGAGCACGGTGCGGAACATCACCAGGAAGGTGGAGAGCGACTTGAGCAGCAGCGGCTCGAAGCGCGCCGCGTCGCCCGCCTCGGTCATGTAGCGCGTGCGGAGGCGGATGTGCGCGCTCTTCAGCTCGCGCTCCAGCTGCAGCCGCAGGTCGGCGGGGCGGATCTCCACCCCGGCGAACGGGTCGGCGCCGTAGAGGACCACGTGCGCGTCGCGGATGTCGGCCAGCTCCATGGGGAACACGTCGGCGCTGCCGCGGAACTCGCGGTCGCTCATCACCAGCGGCGGCGGGTTCTTCGCGGCGCCCCACGAACGCGCAAGGGCCGAGCCGCGGCGCAGCGTGGCCGCCGCCGTGTCGCGCAGCAGCACCAGCAGGTTGAGGTCCGACACCCCCTCGCGGTACTCGCCCCGCGCCGCGGAGCCGTAGAGCACCACCGACACCAGCGCGTCGCCGTAGGTGGTGGTCAGGT
>DASYJZ010000195.1:0-1554 GCA_035995965.1 Longimicrobium sp.
CCGAAAAGTGATCTCACGCAGAGCCGCAGAGCCGCGGAGTCGTCCAAAGGGTTTCTCCGCGGCTCCGCGGCTCCGCGGCTCTGCGTGAGGCAATCTGTCTACTGAATTTCGGCTACTCCGACTCCGGGTGCTCGTCCGGACCCTCGTCCTCCATCCACACGCTCTTGATGTTGACGAACTCGTGGATGCCGACGCGGCCCAGCTCGCGACCATAGCCGCTGTGCTTCACGCCGCCGAAGGGGAGCCGCGGGTCGGAGGCCACCATCGCGTTCACGAACGTCATCCCCGCCTCGATCTCGTCCACGAAGCGCCGCGCCTCGGCGTCGTCGCGGGTCCACACGGAGCTGCCCAGGCCGAAGTCGCTGTCGTTGGCCAGGCGGACGGCCTCGTCCGCGTCCGCCGCGCGGAAGAGGAGGGCGACGGGGCCGAAGACCTCCTCGCGGTACGCCGGCGCGGCCGCGGGAATGTCGGCCAGGATGGTCGGGGGATAGAAGAAGCCGGGGCCGCCGATCCGCTCGCCCCCGGTCAGCAGGCGCGCACCCGCGGCCACGGAGTCGCGCACCTGGCGCTCCACGTCGTCGCGCGTGCCGGCCATCGCCAGCGGGCCGACGTCGGTGTCGGGGAGCATGGGGTCGCCCACCTCGAGCGCCTCCATCTCGCGCACGAAGCGCTCGGTGAACGCGTCGTAGACGTCGGCGTGCACGATGAAGCGCTTGGCGGCGATGCAGCTCTGGCCGTTGTTGATGCAGCGCGCCTTGGCCGCCGTCTTCGCGGCCGCGTCGAGGTCGGCGCTGGGGAGCACGATGAACGGGTCGCTGCCGCCGAGCTCCAGCACCGTCTTCTTCAGCCGCTTCCCCGCGCGCTCGGCCACGCTGCTGCCCGCGGGCGTGCTCCCGGTGAGCGTCGCCGCCTTCACCCGCGGGTCGTCCAGGATCCCGGGGACGGCGTCGGCGCCGACCAGCAGCGTCTGGAACACGCCCTCGGCGAACCCGGCGCGGCGGAAGATCTCCTCGATCGCCAGCGCGCAGCGGGGGACGTTCGACGCGTGCTTCAGCAGGCCCACGTTTCCCGCCATCAGCCCCGGCGCGGCGAAGCGGAAGACCTGCCAGAAGGGGAAGTTCCACGGCATCACCGCCAGCACCGGCCCGAGCGGGAGGTAGCGGACGTAGGACTTCTTCGCGTCCGTCTCCACCACCTCGTCGGCCAGGTACTCGGCGGCGTGCTCGGCGTAGAAGCGGCAGACCCAAGCGCACTTCTCGGCCTCGGCGACCGCGGCCTTGAAGGTCTTGCCCATCTCCATCGTCATCAGCCGCGCGAACTTCTCCTTCTCGTCCGCGAGCACCTGTCCGGCCAGCCACATCTTCCCGGCGCGCTCGGCGACGGAGGTGCGGCGGTGCGCGTGGAAGGCCTCCTCCGCCCTCGCCATCGAGGACATCTTCCGTCGTGCCGGCTTCCCCGAGGGCTGCTTTCAGACCCTCCTGATCGAGACCGAGCGGGTACGCCGAGTCATCGAGGATCCCCGAGTTGCGGCGGTCACCCTGACCGGCAGCATGG